>DATELS010000194.1:0-8122 GCA_035276365.1 Thermoanaerobaculia bacterium | reverse complement strand
GTCGCTCGTGCTGCATGGCGAGTCGGGCGAGAACACGCCGACCGCGAACGCGCCGGTCACCGGCGACGCGCGCGCGACGATCAGCAATAACGCGCATGGCGTGCAGTCGACGGTGCGCATCTGGGCGCGCCGCGGCATGGTGCTGAACGTGTTGCCCGAGGATGCGATGGTGTACGTGAACGACCTGCCGATCGGGCAGGTCAGCCAGTTCAACACCATGGACGAGGTGTACGACTTCGCGGAGCCGGGGAGTTACAACGTGCGCATCGTCGCGCCGAACGGCGCGGAGAAGACGTACGTCGTCACCGCGGCGAGCGACGCGAAGCAGGATGTGGCGCGGATCAGCGCGAAGATGCAGTGAGCGGCGCGCCTAATGCGCCGCCGCCTGCGCTTCCTTCGCCTTCTTCGACTCCGCGATGATCTTCTCCTGGAACTGCTTCGGCACTTCCTCGTAGTGCGAGTACTCCATGTGGAAGCTGCCGCGGCCCTGAGTGATCGAGCGCAGCGTCGAGCCGTACGTCAGCATCTCCGCGAGCGGGACGCGCGCGTGCACGACCTGCGTGTCCTCTTCCGCGTCGACGCCTTCCACGCGTCCGCGGCGTGAGTTGAGGTCGCCCATGATGTCGCCGACGTACTCGCTCGGCGCGGTGATGTCGACGTGCATGATCGGCTCGAGCAGCGTCGGCCGCGCGAGCTCCATCGCCTGCTGAAACGCGAGCGAGCCCGCGATCTTGAACGCCATCTCGGACGAGTCGACGTCGTGGTACTGCCCGTCCTTCAGCCGCACGCGGAAGTCGACCACGGGATAGCCCGCGAGGTAGCCCTTGATGCGCGCGTCCTGAATGCCCTTCTCGACCGCGGGGATGTACTGCCGCGGAATCGCCCCGCCGAAGATCTCGTCGACGAACTCGAAGTCCGCGCCGCGCGGCAGCGGCTCCATCGTGATCTTGCAGTCCGCGAACTGTCCGTGTCCGCCCGACTGCTTCTTGTGGCGACCGTGCGCGTCCGCCGGCTTCGTGATCGTCTCGCGATACGGCACCTTCGGCGGATGCAGGATCACGTCGACGTTGTATTTCTTCTTCAGCTTCCCGACGACGATCTCGACGTGCAGTTGTCCCTGACCGCTGATGAGGAACTCCTTCGTCTGCTCGTCGCGATGGAACTTGATCGTCGGGTCTTCCTCGATGATGCGATGGATCGCCGCGCCGAGTTTGTCCTCATCGCCGCGCGCTTTCGGTTCGACGGCGAACGCGATCGCCGCCTCGGGATAGCGGATGTGGTCGAGCACGATCTGATGATCTTTCGCCGCGAGGGAGTCGCCGGTGAACGTGTCCTTCAGCTTCGCCACCGCGCCGATGTCGCCCGCGCGCAGCTCGGGCACCGGGATCTGCTGCTTGCCCTGCAGCACCTGCAGCTTGCCGATGCGCTCTTCGTGCTCGCGCGACGTGTTCCAGTACGAGTGATCCGACTGCAGCGTCCCGGAGTAGACGCGGAACAGCGAGACGCGTCCGGAGAACGGATCAGAGAACGTCTTGAACACCAGCGCCGACGCGAACGCCTCGGGGCGCCGGTCGAACGTGACCGCCTCGCCCTTCGCGTTCTTCCCGTCGATCGTCTTCGCCTCGTCCGCCGCGGGGAGGAGCGACACGAACGCGTCCGCGATCGAGTGTCCGCCGATGTTGTGCGACGCCGACGCGATGAGCACCGGGTAGATCTCGTGATGCGCGATCTCGCGCTTCAATCCATCGATCAGCTCTTCCTGCGACAGTCCGCCCTGATCGAAGAAGCGCTCCATCAGCGTGTCGTCGCCTTCGGCCACCTTCTCGATCAGCTTCTCGCGCCACTCGTCCGCATCGCTCTTCAGGTCCGCGGGGATGTCCGTGAGCTCGTACTTGCCCGAGCCGTCGGTGGCATAGATGTATGCCTTCATCGCGACGAGATCGATCACGCCGCGGAAGTCCTTCTCCTCGCCGATCGGGAGCTGGATCGGCACGACGTTCTTGCCGAACTTCTTCTGCAGCGCCTCGAGCGTGCGCGAGAACGACGCGCGCTCGCGATCCATCTTGTTCACGACGATGATGCGCGGCAGCGCGAACTCCTCGCCGAACTTCCACACCTTCTCCGTCGTCACTTCGACGCCGGTGACGGCGCTGACGACGACGGCCGCCGAGTCGGCGACGCGCATCGCGCCCTTCGCTTCCATGATGAAGATGCCGAAGCCGGGCGTGTCGAGGAGATTGAGCTTCGTGTTCTTCCACTCCGCGACGCCGATCGCGGTCGAGATCGAGTGCTTGCGGTCGATCTCATCCGGATCGAAGTCGGTTGCCGTCGTGCCGTCTTCGACGCGACCCATGCGCGTCGTGGCGCCGGCGTTGAAGAGGAGCTGGGAAACGAGCGTCGTTTTGCCCGTGTCGTTGTGTCCGACGATCGCCACATTACGGATCTCGGATCCCGAGTAAACCTTCATGAGCGCGACTCCGTAAGCGTTTTGAGCAACAGGCGTGACATCATAGTTGAAGTAGGCAGCCTCCTTCGACGCTGGAGTTATCATTGCCCATTGATGGGACGACCTCTGTCTCCGGAGCGAAAACCCTATTGAAGCTGGGTCGATACGAAGTCGTGCGCGAGCTCGGCAAGGGCGCGATGGGAATCGTGTACCTCGCCAAGGACCCGCTCATCGGACGCCTCGTCGCGCTCAAAACCATCCGCGCCGCCGCGCATGCGGATGACGACGAGACGAAGGAGTTCCAGCAGCGCTTCGTGCGCGAGGCGCAGGCCGCGGGCATCCTCAATCATCCATCGATCGTGACCGTGCACGACATCGGTCAGGACGACGGCGTCGGCACGTCGTTCATCGCGATGGAGTACGTCGAGGGTTTCAACCTCAAGGAAGTGCTCGCGCAGGGACGCGCGCTGTCGTTCGAGCAGATCGGCGACCTCGTCTCGCAGGTCGCGGACGCGCTCGACTTCGCACATCAGAAGGGCATCGTCCATCGCGACGTGAAGCCCGCGAACATCATCCTGCTCGAAGGCAATCGCGCGAAGATCACCGACTTCGGCATCGCGAAGATCGCCTCCGGCGGCGCGAACCTCACCACGACCGGCCAGTTCCTCGGCACTCCGAACTACATGGCGCCGGAGCAGATCAAAGGCGCTCCCGTCGACGGCCGCACGGACATCTTCTCCCTCGGCATCTGCTTGTATGAATGCCTCACGCGACGCAAGCCGTTCGGCGGCGACTCGCTGACGTCGATCTCGTACAAGATCGTGCACGAGCCTTTCCCGCCGCTGCACGAAGTGAATCCGCAGATCCCCGAGGGATTCAGCGACGTCGTGGCGACGTGCCTGGCGAAGGATCCGACGAAGCGCTATCAGCGCGCGAAGGATATGGCCGCCGCGTTGCGCGCGGTGATTCGCGGAGAACGTCCGGTGCGTCCCGTCGATCCGATGCTCGCGGAAGAGACGATGGTCACGCGCGATCGCGAGAAGGCGGCGTCGATTGCCGCCGCCGCAGCGTCGGCCGCGCCGATGCCCACCGTCGAAGTGCCGTTCCCCGAGGCGGTGGAGTTTCCGCCGGAAGTCGGGGTGAACACGCGCGCGGCCGCCGCGGCGTCGAATGTCTTTCCCGAGCCGGCACCTTCGAGGACGGCGCCGCGACCCGCGGTCGCCGCCAAGCCTCCGATCAACTTCCGCAAGACGCTCACGAACGTACGCGCGATGCCGATGTGGCGGCGCCGCATCGCGCCGCCGATCTTTCTCGCCATCGTCGTGTTGCTCGTCGCGGGACTGATCGGCGGCATCGCGCTCATCCGCAGCCAGCATCCCGCGGTGCCGCAGGTCGACGCGCAGGCGGAGTCGAAACGTGCGCGCGAGCGCAAGCTGCGCGAGGAGGCGAACTCGCTCCTGCGCCAGGGACGCGTTGCGGATGCGTACGCGAAATACGAAGAGCTGCAGCGCCTCGCGCCCGGCTCGCCGTTCGTCGTCACGATGATGCAGAAGCTCAACGCCATCCGCGCGCAGGAGGAAGTGAGCAAGCAGCAGATCGCGGCGGCGAAGCAGAAGTTCGATGAGGGGATGCTTCGCTACAACGAGAAAAAGTATCCGGTGGCGATGCAGCTCTTCACCGATGCGCTGAACATCAATCCGAACATGACCGAGGCGGCGGACTATCTGAAGCTCGCGCAGCAGGAGCAGCAGAAGCTCGATCAGGCGCGGCTCGCTCGCAAGAATCCGGCGCAACAGCAGCAGCGTCCGGTCACGCCGACGGAGACCGTCGCCGAGCACGCGACGGAGACGACGGCGCCCGTGGCCGCGAATCCGGCGTCGCTGACGACGGTCTTCAATCATCCGTTCACGGATGGGCGCATCGTCGTGCGCGTCGGCGCGGACATCATCGTCAACGAGAACATCTTCGTGGAAAAACCGGCGCGCCTGTTCCGCCGCGCGACGCGCACCGCGCGCCCGGTGAACGTGACGTCGTCGCTGCCGGCGAAGAATGCGGACGTGCAGATCTGGGTCACGGTGCCGCAGCAGAACGTGCAGGAGCATCACACGCTGACGGCGGTGCGCTTCGATCCGGGCAGCTCGCATCACCTCACGATTCGCTACGATGCGGCCACGAAGAAATTCGACTACGAGCTGAATTGACGCGCTTCGCGATCGCCACGCGGGAGGAGCTCTGGCTGCACGGCCGGCTCGTGGAGCGCCGCCTCTCGCACGGCGAGGCCATCGAGAAGGATGGCCGCATCGTCGCGCGCGACACGCGCGACGACTCGCTGCTCGCCGCATGCGACGCCGCGATGGAGCACTTACGCGCGCACGTGGTGCAAGACGCACGCGTACGCCTGGTGGCCGAGGCGAGCACGGAAGGCGTGAGCGCCACGATGACGGTCACGCAACACGGCCACTCGATCGTGACGGCCCCCGAGCATCTCGATGCCGACGTCGCGCTATTGCGGACCGCCGGCGTCCCGCCGGCTGGCGCGGCGGCGTCCTCGCCGCCGCCCCTCGTTTGGAAAAACGGTACGGGCGCGATTCTCCTGCACGAAGCGATCGGTCACCCGCGAGAGCACGCGTGCGAAGAACTCGTGCTCCCGCAGTGGCTCGAGGTCGACATCGCGTTGCGGCAACGGAGAGCCACCTTCCGCGACATCCCCCTGCTACGAATGCAGCACGTCAAGGCAAAGCAAACGAACGCTCCCTTCCACCTGTCCGAGGAAAGAATCGAAATCCTGCTCATCGACGGCGGCGCGTACGAGCCCCTCACCGACGAAGTCACGATCCACATCGCGGCCGCGGATCTCATCGAAGGTGACGCGAAGCGCCGCCTCGCGCCATTCGCGTTGACGCAACCGCGGCGTTCCATTCAGTTCCTCGGCGCGACCGGCGAGACGTTGCGATATCCCGGCGTGATCTGCTCGCGCGAGGGGCAGGAACTCGTCGTCGGCTCGTATGCGCCCGTAATGGTGACGCGATGATCTACCGCAAGCGCGGCGTGAGCACGCGTTGGGAGAATGGGACGCGTATCGATGTCACGGAGTGCGGCGTGGCGATCGAAGAGGGGGATTTCTTCGAGTGCTATCCCGATCCGGCGGCGGCGCGGGACGCCGCCGCATCAGCCGGCGAGGACGCCGGCGTTCCGCTTCTCGACGCGCGCATTGAGCGGTACATCGTTACGCGTGGGGTCGCGGAGCACGAGTACGGCGACAAGCGCTGGCGCGAGGAGATGGAGCGCGTGCATGTCTCGCTCGTCAAGGATCAGACGCGCGTCCTGATCGACCATTTCGACGATGTTGCGACCGCAGCGAACGCGCTCACGCGGCTCGAGCGCGAGCGCGAAGCGCCGCAGCGACTCGTTCTCGCGCGCAACGTCACCGCGGCGCTCGTCCCATCACTTATCGCGTTAGCTCCACCCAACGTGAAAGCCATCCAGACGGCAGGCGGCATCGACGGCAAAGGCCAAGCGATCGAAGACGGCGCCACCGCTTGGTACCGCCCCAGCTATCGCGTCCGTCCGATTCGTATCCCCATGAACGTCCGGCTCGAATGCACCGTGACGCAGATCGAGCCGGGACTCCCGCGCGCCGTCGCCCTCTGCGCGCCCGTGCAGGGGCTCACGCTGCGCGTCCTCATCGACGACGGCCTGCGCGCGTACCCCGCCACCGTGCGCGTCACGCGCATCGACGCCGTCTCCACCGAGCGCACGTGGTACCCGTACGGCGGCGGTTCCTTCGGCGCGGAGATGATGCTTTAATGCGCCGGTTGTGAGCGCCACCGGCAGACGCGTCGAATTCCTCGCCCGCGCGATCGTGAATCGCCTCGAAGACCGCGGTCTCGTCGAGTTTCGCGACGCCGAGGCGGGCATCCTCGTCGTGACGAAGGCGCTCGAGGAAAGCTTCGCCGAGGCGGAGGCGGTTGAGCGGGAGGCGCGACGGCGACTCGGACCGCGCGCCTCCGATCACCAGGTCGAAGAAGAGATGAAGAGGATCGCCGCGGAGAGGAACATCATCCTGTGAAGCTTTCACAGCTCGAAGAGCGGAAGCAGCAGAGCGAGCTCGGTGGCGGTCAGGCGCGCATCGACCGCCAGCACAACGAAGGCAAACTGACGGCGAGAGAACGCGTCGCGCTGCTCTTCGATCCCGGCTCGTTCCAGGAGCTCGACCAGCTCGTCATCCATCGCTCGTCCGACTTCGGCATGGACAAGCAGCGCGTGCCCGGCGACGGCGTCGTCACCGGCTACGGCACTGTGCAGGGGCGGCTCGTGTACGCGTTCGCGCAGGATTTCACCGTCTTCGGCGGCTCGCTCTCCGAAACGCACGCCGCGAAGATCGTGAAGATCATGGATCTCGCGATGAAGAACGGCGCGCCGATCCTCGGACTCAACGACTCCGGCGGCGCGCGCATCCAGGAAGGTGTCGTCTCCCTTGGCGGCTACGCGGACATCTTTCTGCGCAACACGCTGGCGTCGGGAGTCGTCCCGCAGATCTCCGCGATCATGGGACCGTGCGCCGGCGGTGCCGTGTATTCGCCGGCGATCACCGACTTCATCCTCATGGTGAAGAAGACGAGCTACATGTTCGTCACCGGACCCGATGTCATCAAGACCGTGACGCACGAGGAAGTGACGAAGGAAAAGCTCGGCGGCGCGGAGACGCACAATCAGGTTTCCGGCGTCGCGCACTTTGCCGCGGAGTCGGACGAGGATTGCATCGCGCTCATTCGCGAGCTGCTATCGTTCATCCCGTCGAACAATCTCGAGGAGCCGCCGCGCGTCGCGACGACGGACGATATCAATCGCGTCGACGCGCAGCTCGACGCCTTCATCCCCGAGAATCCGAATCAGCCGTACGAGATGCGCGAGCTGATCAAGACGATCGCGGACGAGGGGCATTTCCTCGAAGTGCATCAGCACTACGCGCGCAATATCGTCGTCGGGTTCATTCGACTCAACGGACAATCGATCGGCGTCGTCGCGAATCAGCCCGCGTTTCTCGCGGGCGTGCTCGACATCGACGCATCGCGCAAAGGCGCGCGCTTCGTGCGCTTCTGCGACGCGTTCAACATCCCGCTGCTCGTGCTCGAAGACGTGCCGGGATTTCTGCCGGGCGTGAGTCAGGAGTACGGCGGCATCATCATTCACGGCGCGAAACTGCTCTACGCGCTGGCCGAGGCGACGGTGCCCAAGGTCACGGTGATCACGAGGAAGGCGTACGGCGGCGCGTACTGCGTCATGAACTCGAAGCACATCCGCGCGGACATGAACTACGCGTATCCGACCGCGGAGATCGCGGTGATGGGCGCGGAAGGCGCGGTGAACATTCTTTATCGCGGCGCCGAGGATCGGAGCGCGAAGGTCGCGGAGTACAAGGACAAGTTCGCGAACCCGTACATCGCCGCGGAGCGCGGCTACATCGACGAGATCATCGAGCCGCGCTTCACGCGCCGGAAGCTCATCACCGCGTTCGCGATGCTGCGCAACAAGCGCGATCGGAATCCTCCCAAGAAACACGGCAATATCCCTCTTTGAACGATGAACGAGGAACGATGAACGATGAACCCGGCCGGTAGCCTTCATCGTTCATCGTTCATCGTTCATCGTTTGGTCATCGCGCTGCTCCTCGTC
>DATELS010000193.1:0-8466 GCA_035276365.1 Thermoanaerobaculia bacterium | reverse complement strand
TGACGGTCTTCGACAACTTGTCCGACTGTTCGAGCGAGAAGCCGAGCGCTTTCCCGACTTCGCGCGCGGCGGAGCGGTCGCGATACGTGATCACGTTTGCCGTCATCGCCGCGCCGTGTCGTCCGTACTTTGCGTACACGTGCTGGATCACTTTCTCGCGCTGCTCGCCGGACGGCAGATCGAGATCGATGTCCGGCCACTCGCCGCGCTCTTCGGAGAGGAAGCGCTCGAAGAGAAGGTCCATGCGCACGGGATCGACGGCGGTGATGCCGAGCGCGTAGCACACCGCGCTGTTCGCGGCGGAGCCGCGTCCCTGCACGAGGATTTTCTCGCGCTGGCAGAACTGCACGATGTCCCAGACGATGAGGAAGTAGCCCGCGAGATCGAGCTTCTGGATCATGTTCAGCTCTTTCTCGAGCTGCCCCTGCGCCTTCGCGGTGAGCGGGCGGAAGCGGACTTTCGCCGCGTTCCACGTCATCTTGCGGAGAAACGAATCGTTGGTCTCGCCGGGAGGAAGGGGATAGTCGGGAAACTTGTAGCCGAGGTCGGCAAGGGTGAACTGCAATGTGTTCGCGAGCTTCCACGCGCCGTCGATGGCCTGCGGGAGATCGGCGAAGAGTCGCGTCATCTCCGCGGCGGTCTTGATGTGGCGCTCGCGGTTGATGCCGAGGAGGCGGCCGGCGGTGTCGACGTTGCGGCCTTCGCGGATGCAGGTGAGGACGTCGTGCAGGTCTTTGTCCGCGGGCGTGGCGTAGCGGACGCCGTTCGTCGCTACGAGGGGTAGACGCAGGCGGCGGGCGAGATCGACGAGACGGATGTTCTCGTGCTCCTGATCGCGGCGGTAGTGTCGCTGCAACTCGACGTGCGTCTTGCCCGGAAAGATGCCGCTGAGTTTGTGCAGCGTCATCTCGTCGGCGCGCGTGAGGCAGTGCAGTCCCTGCGCGTGTTTCTCGACCTGCTCCCACGTGAAGCGCGCGTGTCCTTTCGGATGATTCGCGGCGCCCGCGGTGATGAGCTTGCAGAGGTTGCGATAGCCGGTGTGGCTCTCGACGAGGACCGTGAGGCGCGAGGAGTCGGTGAGGATGAGCTCCGATCCGACGAGCGCGCGCACGCCGGTTTTCCTGGCCATTCCGTAGAAGCGCGGCGCGCCGTAGACGCCGTTGGTGTCGATGAGCGCCATCGCCGGCAAATCCAGGTTCGCCGCGACGGCCATCAAGTCTTCGGGTAATGCCGCGCTGTCGAGGAAGGAGAACGCGGATGCGGCGCGCAACTCGGCGTAAGGGCGGGCGCTCTTCGTGCGCGCGCGCCGCTTCGGCGCCTCCGCGACCGGCTCTTCGCGATAGGAGCCGCCCCACTGCTCGTGCACGTACGGGATGTGGTCGTACTCGCAGGAGAGGGGGATGGTTTTCGGCGGATCGGACTTGCGGTCAGTCAACGCGATTGATTGTTCCGCAAGGTCGCGAAAGGGATACATAGTTCTACGAATGGGAGAAAAGCACCTCAACCTCTGGAAGCAGCACCTGGGCACGGTCCCGGACGATGTGTGGACGCACACCGATCTGGAGACGCTCGTGCTCGCGGACAACGATCTCGTCGAGCTCTCCGCGGACATCGCCAAGCTCCGCACCCTGCGCATGCTCGACCTCGGCCACAACCGTCTGACCCGCGTGCCCGAGGCGCTGGGCGAAGTCGACGTGAGGGATTTTCTCTACCTGCACGACAACCAGCTCGACGCGCTGCCGGAGTCGCTCGCGAAGATGACGCGCTTGCGCTACCTCAACGTCAGCGAGAACCGTTTCACGGAGTTGCCGCGCGCGATCTGCGCGATGACCTCCCTCCAGGAGCTCCGCGCCTCGGACAATCAACTGACGGCGCTACCGGACGAGATCGGAGCGCTGGCGCATCTGCGCGAGCTGCACCTGCGCAACAACGCGCTCACGACGCTGCCGCACGCGATCCGCGATCTCGGCGAGCTGCGCCAACTCGACCTGCGCGGCAACCCGATCACGTACCTTCCCGAGCTCCCGCCGCGACTGGAGAAGCTCGACCTGCGGTGGGTGAACACGCTCGATGTGGAGGCAATCGCGAAGAAGCTCGAGGCGCGCGGGTGCGTCGTCTACTTCTGAGCTGTGCGCCAGAGCGCGATCCAGCTCGCGACGAAGATCACACCGTCGGCGACGAGCGCGCGAGCGCTGAACGGGTTTGGCATTTCCCCATTAAACATGATCACCGCATCGCTCCACGTGTAGTAAGAAAACGGGAGCCCGTAGCGACCGCACCAACCGGGATTACAGAAGTTCGCGACGTTCAACGCTCCGAGGAGTCCCGACCACGCCAACACGGCAAGGGTCCTTTGGCCGCGATGGGCACGGTGCACTGCGATCCATGCCGGTGTCCCACCGAAGAGCACCGGAAACAGCAGGAGTGGAACCGGAAGATCCACACGCGGCCCATCGAATGGCGACAGTGCGGCGACCCAAAACTCCAGCGCCAGGCCGGCACCCGCGAAAACACAACTTCCGACGATTGCGGCGATGAGGGAACCGATCTTTGACGACGGCGCACGCGTCGCGATCCATGCGACGAGTGCCAGTGCAACGCACATCACGCTGACCGCGATGATGAGTGTTGCCATGGTTCGTTAGACAGCGACACTGCGCATCGCGATACTTCGCGCGTTCTACGGTTTCTGCGCCTTCACCAACTTCTCCACGTCCGCGAGCAGTTTCTTCGCGTCGTACACGATGCCGTCCTTCACGACATACTTCACGCCGCCGACGCGTTCCACCTTGCCCGTCGCGTCGTTCACGCGGATCGCGCCGGTGCCGTAGAGCACCTTCAGGTTCGCGAGCGGGTTCTCCTCCACCAGCACCAAGTCGGCGAGCATGCCGGCGCGCACGAGGCCGAACTCCACCTTGTGGCCGCTCGCGCGGTTCAGTTCCTCCGCGCCCCACAGCGTCGCCGAGCGGATCACCTCCAGCGGATGGAAGCCTGCCTCCTGCAAGAGCTCGAGCTCGCGGATGTAGTCGAAGCCATAAAGCTTGTAGATGTAGCCCGAGTCCGAGCCTGTCGTCACGCGACCGCCGCGATTCTTGTACTCGTTCACGAACGCCATCCAGAGGCGGTAATTGTTGCGCCACTCGATCTCGTCGCGCGTCGACCAGTTGAACCAGTACGCGCCGTGCGCGGTGCGGCTCGGCTCGTACCACTTCCACAGCGACGGCAGCGTGTAGCGCTCGTGCCACTCCGCGCGCATCGCGCGCATGAGATCGCGGCTGGCCTCGTAGATCGTGAACGTCGGATCGATGTTGAAGTCGAGCTTCAGCAGCTCGTCCATCACCGCGTTCCATTTCGCGCTGCCGGGAGGCGCGGCCTGCTTCCAGAGTCGTCCTGCTTCGCCGAAGCGATGCTGCTCGTCGAGATAGTTGTAGTCGGCCGGATAGTCCTGCAGCGTCCGATCCGCAAACAGCGACTCGGGCAACCCGTACCAGTGCTCCATGCCGTCGAGTCCGAGGCGCGCGGCCTGGAGGATGTTCATGCGCGCGACGCCCATCTGCGCGAGATGCGTCGTCGTCCCGAGCTTCAGCTTGTGCGCCTCATCGAGGATGGCGCCGAGGATGGGAGGGTCGTAGACGGGCTCACTCCAACTGATGATCTTGATCCCGGCGGCGCCGTTCTTCGCCGCGTACTGCACGAACTTGCGCGCCTGCTCGGGTGAGTCGATGCGGCCGCCGTCCCACATCTCCGCGCCGGTGAAGAGATACGGCACGATGCGCGGCGCGACGATCTCGTTGCGCGCGCTGCGATCGCGCTCGTGCACCGTCCAGTCGAGACCATTGCCCGAGCCGGGGTCGCGCACCGTCGTGATCCCGTGCGCGAGCCAGAGCTTGAACACGTATTCCGCGCTCGTGCCTTGCTCCGTGCCGCCGCAGTGGCCGTGCATGTCGACGAAGCCCGGCAGGACGTACATCTTCGAGCCGTCGATCTCCTTCGTCGCATCCTTCGGGCGATTCGCGTCGTCGATCGGCACCTTCGGGAAGCCGACGCTCTTCACCTGCACGATGCGATTGCCCTCGATGACCACGTCCATCGGCCCGATCGGCGGAGCGCCGGAGCCGTCGATCACGGTCGCGCCGCGGATGATCAGCCGCTTGAACGGCCCCTCGCCCTCGTCCGGGCGGCGGTCGGGTGCGTATGCCTGCCGTTTCTCGTCGGCGAACAGGGACGCGGCGAGCAGAAGCACGAGCAGCGTTCTCTTCAGCATCCGCGGATTGTAGTAGAGCGATAATGGAGTGGAAGAACCGCCCGCGCATGCCGGTTGCAGGCGCCGGGTCAGCAGAGTAGTACATCAGGTGAAATGCAAACACTGACGCTGTTGCATTCGGAAGGCTTTCCGATCGGCCGCTATGCGGACGTGCTGACGCGCGAGGCGATTGCCTCGCGGCGCCTGGACGACCTCGATCAGCTGCTGACGGCGGACCTTTCCTCGCTGCGCGTCGTCGTCGTCGACCGCGGCATCCTCAACGGCCGCAAGGGGACGCTGCAGCTCGACACGCGCACCGCGGTCGTCGGCGTCGGACTCGACGAGCAGCCGGCGTGGCTCGCGACCGACAGCGTCTATCTACATTTGCCCGAGGATCCGAGCGTTTCGGTGCTCACGAGCGCGGTCAAGCGGGCGTTCCAGTTCCTCTATCAGAAGCAACGCGCCGATCAGCTCGAGCGGCAGCTCACCGAGCGCACGCATGTGTTGCAGGAAGTTGCGGAAGTCGGCGCGGCGCTCTCGACCGTGCGCGATCACTCCGTCCTCTTGACCATGATCCTCAGCAAGGCGCGCGAGCTGTCGCGCGCGGACGCCGGATCGCTGTACCTCCTCGACGAAGTCGATCAGAACAAAGTCCTGCGCTGGAAGCTCGCGCAGAACGACTCCATCGACGTCGAAGGATTCGAAGAGCGCATCCTCCCGATCACGCGGAAGAGCCTCGCCGGCTACGTCGCCATGACCGGCGAGACCCTCGTCATCGACGACGCGTACAACCTGCCCGCGGGCGCCGAGTACGAGATCAACCGCTCCTTCGATGAGCTGAACGGCTATCTCACCAAGTCGCTGCTCGTCTTCCCGATGACCAATCACGCCGGCGAAGTCATCGGCGTGCTGCAGCTCATCAACCGGAAGAAGGGCGGCGCGCCGGCGCGACTCACCGCGCTCACCGTGCCCGACAACGTCATTCCGTTCGACGAGGCGACCGCGGACATCATGCGCGCGCTCGCCAGCCAGGCCGCGGTCGCGGTCGAGAACAACCTGCTGTACGAATCGATCGAGCGGCTGTTCGAAGGCTTCGTCACCGCCGCCGTCACCGCGATCGAACAGCGCGATCCGACGACGTCCGGTCACTCCTTCCGCGTCGCCGACCTCACCGTCGAATTGGCGAAAGTCGTCGACCGCATCGACTCCGGTCCGCATGCGGCTGTCCGCTTCTCACCCGATCAGATCCGCGAGATCCGCTACGCGTCGCTGCTGCACGACTTCGGCAAAGTCGGCGTGCGCGAGCAGGTGCTGATCAAGGAGAAGAAGCTCTATCCGCTGCAGCTCGACACGATCCGCGGGCGCTTCGAGTACCTGATGCGGACGCTCGAGAACGACGCCAACCGGCGCCGTATCGAGTTCCTCTTGAAGGACGGGCGCGACGGCTTCGAAGAGTTCTCCGCGCGACTCGCCGCGGAGACCGCGGAGCAGATCGAGAAGCTGCAGAAAGACTTCGCGTTCATCGCGCAGTCCAACGAGCCGACCGTGTTGCCCGAGGGGGACTTTCAGTATCTGCAGCAACTGGCGACGCGCGAGTATCAGGACATCCGCGGCGAGCGCCGTTTGCTGGTCGATCCCGAAGAGGCGCGCATCCTCTCGATCCGCAAGGGCAACCTCGATCCCGCGGAGCGGCTCGAGATCGAGAGCCACGTCACGCACACGTTCAACTTCCTGTTGAAGATCCCCTGGACGCGCGATCTCGCGTCGGTCGCCGACATCGCGTACGCGCATCACGAGAAGCTCAACGGCCGCGGCTACCCGCGCAAGCTCGCGGCGGCGGACATCCCGGTGCAGTCGCGCATGATGACGGTCTCCGACATCTATGACGCGCTCACCGCGAGCGACCGTCCGTACAAGCGCGCCGTGCCCACGGAGCGCGCGCTGGACATCCTGCGCATGGAGATGAACGACGGGCTGCTCGATCCCGAGCTCGTGAACGTCTTCATCGACGCGAAGGTGTACGAGCGCGCCGGCGTGCTGCGCACGTAATTCCGTTTCGGCGTATCCTGCCGGCTTCCGTCCCCCACAAAAGGAGAGAAGTCATGACCGAAACCCTCGAGGCGGACTTCGTCGTCGTTGGCGCCGGCTTCGCCGGACTGACCGCGGCGTGGCGACTGACGCATCACGCGACTCCGCCGGCATCCGTGATCGTTCTCGAGGCGCGCGAGCGCGTGGGCGGCCGCGTCTGGACCGAGATGCTCGACGACGGCGCGGCGTGGGCGGACATGGGCGGCACGTGGTTCGGCCCAGGTCAGGACTATTCGTATGACCTCGCCAAAGAGATGAAGGTGGCGACGTATCCCACGTACAAGAAGGGCAATTCGCTGCTGATCATCGAAGGGCAGAAGCCAGTGCGCTCGATCGAGGACTTTCCGTGCGCCGGCCTCTTCGCCGCGGGCGTCGGGCTCGCGCTCCTCGCCGAGCTGGAGTCGATGGCGGAGCAGGTGCCCCTCGATGCGCCGTGGACGGCGAAGCATGCGCGCGAGTGGGACCGGCAGACATTCGCCGCATGGGTCGCGTCGCAGACGTCGCTCGACAGCTCGATGACGCCGGCCGCCACCGCACTGGCCACGATCTTCTCCGGTCTCTTCTGTTCGGATCCGTCGGAGATCTCGCTGCTCGACGCGCTGTACCTCGTGCACTCGCATGGCGGCTTCGTCCGCCTGATGGCCGTCGAAGGCGGAAATCAGCAGGACCGGATCGTCGGAGGCGCGCAGCACATCGCCAACGCGATGAAGGAGAAGCTCGGCGATGCGGTGCGGCTGAACGAGCCGGTGCGAAAAATCGCGCAGGACGCGACGGGCGTGACCGTGACGGCGACGAACGTGACCGTGCGCGCGAAGCGCGTGATCGTGACGATCCCGCCTGCGCTCGCAGGTTACGTCGAGTACGAGCCGGAACTGCCCGCGGAGCGCGCGCAGCTCCAGCAGCGCGCGCCCTATGGCGCGGTGCTGAAGGTGCTGGTGAAGTACGACACGCCGTTCTGGCGGAAGAACGGACTCTCCGGACAATCGTTCGCGCTCACGCATCCCGTCGGCGCGACGTACGACGGCTGCACGGACAAAGACGACACGCCCGGCTTGCTGATCGCGTTCGCGTTCGGGTCGCATGCGCGCGCGTTCGACCGCATGGGGAAAGAGGAGCGGCAGCAGCGGATCGTCGACGAGCTCGCGCATCGCTTCGGCGACGAGGCGAGGGCCGTGCGCTGGTATCACGAGGTGGAATGGGCGCAGCAACGCTGGACCCGCGGCGGCATCTTCGCCCACTTCCCCTCGGGCGTCTTGACGACGTTCGGAGCGACTCTGAAAGAGCCGTGCGGCTTCATTCACTGGGCCGGAACGGAGACGTCATCCGCGTTCCACGGCTCGATCAACGGCGCGATCGAGTCGGGGATGCGCGCCGCGGAAGAGGTGATCGCGGCGACGCGAGGCGCGAGTCACTGATCGAGGGAGAGCTCGTCGAGGATCTGCTTGCAGATCTCGCGTCTCGCCTCTCTCCTCCGATGCAGCCACTCCTCCGCCTCCTCCGATAACCATTCGGGGACGCGGACGTCGGAAAGCGCGGCGCGCAGCACGTCCATCAGCGAGTTGCCCTCGCGCTTCGCGCGCGCGAACTGCTCGGTGAGTCCGCGCACGCCCGCGCCGTCGATGAGCACCGCGGCCGCGACCGCGCGTTCGGCCTCGGTGACAGGTTCCTCCAAGCGACGAATGGATGCGGCGGTCGCGTGCAGCTCTTCTTCCGTGACGCCTTCGACCGCGAGGAGCGTGCGCGAGAGGTTGCCGACTTTCTGCAGCCAGGGTCCGAGGCGGTGGAAGAGGAGGAGGAGGTCGAGGGCGCGGGCGTCGGTGGGGGAGGCGGGCGTGTAGAGGCGCCGCGCGATGTTCGCGATGCGCTCGACCTCATCGAAGCGCGACGCGCCGTCGAGGTCCTGATAGAACGGGCGGAGGAACGCTTCGAGCTGCATGCGCGCGCGGATGATAATCCCCCGATAATCCACGTCCATGCACGCGCCTCTCATCACCGCGGCGGTGGTCATCGTCACGTTCGTGACGATGCTCGTCCTCGAGCACCTCGCGCCGCTGCGCGTGGAAGTCGAGTCGAAGACGCGGCGCGTGGCGCGGAACCTCGCCATCGCCGGGATCGCGGGCGCGGTCGCGGAGCTG
>DATELS010000192.1:0-3069 GCA_035276365.1 Thermoanaerobaculia bacterium | reverse complement strand
CTGTCGCTGCAGGTGATGGGGCCGCACTTCGGCGAGGCCGCGCTCTTCCGCGCGGCCTCGTTCTTCGAGCACGAGACTACTTACTGGAAGCGCCGCCCGCGGCTGGCGTGAGCGTTTGCTTCACGTCCGCGATGCGGTGCGTGACCTGATAGTCGCCGCGCGACCATTGCACGACGAACGGGATCAGCACGCCGTCCACCGTTCGGTAATCATCGAAGTCGTACTCCTCGGGCAACACGCCGACGATCGTCGGCCGCTCGCGATGCCGTCGCAGCAGCACGCCGGTCGCGGCGTCGAAGTACAAACGCTCGGGCAGCGGCGCGTCGTCCGGCATCGCCTCGACGATGTACGCCGCGCGCCCGCGCACCTCGCCCGCGCCGATCGTCTTCACCGATGCATAGCGCTTACGAATGCCGAGCTGATTGAAGAACTGATATCCGATCTCCCGATCCGCCTCGGGCGGATACGAAAGCTCGGTGTTCATCGTGAACGTGCTCGGTCGCGTCTGCCGCACTTCGAACGGCGCACTGCGCGCGTCGCCGCGACCGCTGCGTCCCGTGACCACGCCGCGCGACACGCGCTCCTGCACGCGCGCGAGCGCGTCCGACGTGCCCCACGCGCTCACGTACTTCGCGAACAACTCGTCGGCGGCCGGCAACGCAGGCTGCAACGGTGGCGTCATCGACACGCGATTCCAACCGGAGTTCTCGACCGGCGGCACGTCGCTCGTCGTCACGCTGCCGTGATGACACGTCTGGCAACTCACCGCGACTTTGCCCGCGTAATGCACGTCGTTGATCGCGCGCGTCATGCGGATCATGCGGCGCGCGGCTTCCTTCGGCGGCTTCGCGTCCGACTCCCACGCGGACTCGTGGCAGTACGCGCAGGTGACGCCGAGGGAGTTGGCCATCACGGTCATGATGGGGATGAGCTGCGAGGACGGGACGCCTTGCAGCACTTTGATGTTCTTCTTCGTCTGTTCCATTGGCAGATCCGGCTTCGCCTGTTGCGGCGCGGCGAGGATCGTGGCGAGAACGAGTGCGATCACGAGCGCTCCTTTTTGCGAAAGACGATGCGGAACGAGCCGCTGCCCTTGGGATCGCGCACATTGCCCGCGCAGACGAGCGTGCGCGCGTCGGGAGTGACCGAGGCGCGGACGCGTTCCTGGTGACCGTTGGCGGTGGCCATGTCGAGGACGAGCGACTCGCCTTCCCAGCGCGCGGTGCCGCGGATCGGACCGCCGCCGCGGATCGTGAGCGGACGGTTCACGCCGTCCGTCTGCACGGTCCACGACACGCGTCGCGTGTGCGCGCCCATCACGCGTACCTGCTGGCTGCTGACGGTGTTGCCGTTCGCGTGCAGCGTCTGCGTGAACGCGTCGTACGGACCGACGGGACCGAACTGCGAGGCCTTGCGATCGAGCACCCACGCGCCGTTGAAGTCGGCCGCGTGGCGCGGACCGAAAAGGTCGACGCGGAGGCGCGGCGCGAGGAGCGTCGCCGTGAGGACGACGATCGCCGCGATGACGACGCCCGCGATGCGACGCGGGATGTGCATCTCGCGAAGCGAGACGAGTCGCAGTTCGAGCGCGTCGGCGTGTCCGAATGCGAGTGCGGTGCGCGGGACGCTGGCGCGATGCGCGAGCGCGAGCAACGTCCGCGCGTACGTGCGCGGTTCGACCGCTGTCGCAACTGCACGCTCATCGCACGCGATCTCCCGCGCCACCGCCACGTGACGCTTCAACATCCGCACGAGCGGATGCAGCGCGACGGGCAACGTCACGATCTCGACGAGCAGTTGCACGAGCGCATCGCGGCGCCGCACGTGCGCGATCTCGTGCGCGAGCACCGCGCGCAGCGCGTCGTCGGGAAGTTGCGGCGGCAGCAGGATCATCGGCCGGAAGACGCCGATCGTGACCGGCACGTCGATCGCGCGCGACGTGCGAATCGGAATGCCGTCCTGCGCATCGAACGCGTGTGTTTCGGCGCTCGCGCGCAACTGCATCGTCTTGCGGATCGCGACCGCGAGCGACGCGACCGACCACGCGACGCCGAGAAGGTAGGCGAGGGCGATGAGGTCCGCGAGGTGAGTCGGCTGCGTTGCCGCGACGACGACATTCGTCGCCGCGGCGACCGGCGTCACCGGCGCCGGAACGAACGGCAACACCGCGCACGCGACGAGCGCGACAACGAGCAACGCGTGCCGCAGTCGCGCATCCGCGCGGCGCAGCGCGCGCGTCATCGTCAACGCGGCGAGTGCAACCAGTCCGCTCTGCCACAGCGCGGCGATCGCGAAATCGGCGACGTCATTCATGCTGATCCTCCACGAGTTTCTGCAGCCGCTTGAGCGCCTCCGGCGACAACTGCTTCGACTCCACCAGCGACATCACCAGCGCCTCGGCCGACCCGCCGAACGCGCGCTGTACGAGCTCGCGCACCGCGTGTCCGACCGCCTTCCGTCGCGTGACCGCGGGACGGTAGTGATACGCGCGATCGACGAGCACGCGTTTCAGTTTTCCCTTCTTGCAGAGGATGTTCAGCATCGTCTGCACGGTCGTGTAAGCGAGCTCGCGCGTCTCCGAGAGCCGCTCCTGCACCGTCGACACGGCGGCAGGTCCGGTCTCCCAGAGGACGTTCATGATCTCGAGCTCGAGAGGTGTGAGTCGTTCAGTTGCGTTCTTTGGCACGTTCGTCTCCTAAAGTATTAGGAGTAAGTCTGCGGCGTACGATTGTCAAGTGAAGACCGACGACGAGGACGTTCCCTCGGCACTGGAAGTGGTCCTGCGTCGCGTCGGCGAGAAAACCGGCTGGGCACTCGGGCAGGCCTGGATTCCGCGGCAGGACAACGCGGGACTCGATTGTTGTCCCTCGTGGTTTTCTATCGACTCGCGGCTCGAACCATTTCGCGCATTGTCGAGCGGCGTCACGCTTCCCGCGGGCACCGGTCTGCCCGGGCGCGTGTATGCGTCGAAACAGCCGGCGTGGATTCGCGACATGACGCAGGACGCGAACTTCCCGCGCGCGGCGGCGGCTCTCGATGCGGGCCTGAGGGCCGCGCTCGGAGTGCCCA
>DATELS010000191.1:0-22429 GCA_035276365.1 Thermoanaerobaculia bacterium | reverse complement strand
GGGCAACGCGTTCGTAAGAAACGTAAAAGGTGATCGCGGCGCGGCGCGCCTGCGCGGATCGGGTTGTAGACTCGGCTCGCGATGCGGGTCCTTCGCGAAAACATGCTGCTCCTCGGCGTGCTCGTGCTGCTCGTCGCCGGCCTCGTCGTGCTGGCGACGCTGCAGTACCGCTGGATCGACGCGGTGAGCGAGGCGGAAGAGCATCGCGTGCGCGCGAGCATCGAGCTCGCCGCGCGCGGCTTCGCGGACGATCTGCAGGCGGAGATTCGCGACATCGCGGACACGTTCTCGCGTCCCGATGATCGCGACGCCGCGACGCGTCTCGCGGAGTGGCGCGCGCGCGCGGTGCATCCGCAGCTCGTCACGTCGATCGAAGACTTCGACGAGCCGCCCGGCCGCCCGTTCGAGGCGGAGACGTTTGAGCTCAATCTGCGCGTGCGGAATCGCGAGGGCGAGTTCGAGCGGCCGCGCTTCGTGCTCGTCGCGCTCAACCGCCGCGAGATGCTGAACGTCGTGCTGCCCGAGCTCGTGCGGCGCCACTTCGGCGACGGATACGACGTCACACTCAGCGCGCCCGATCGCCTGCTCTATCGCAGCAACCTGCACGCGGACGATCACCGGCCGCCCGACATGGAGGTCCCGGTGCGCGTGATGGGACGGCCACCTGAAGATCGGCGGCCTGACGATCGGCCGCGATTCGATCATGATGGTGAGCGTGATCGCCGCGACGAAGGGCCGCTGCGGCTCTCGGTCTGGCGTCGCAACGGCGGCGTCGCCGCGATCGTCGCGTCCGCGCGACGTCGCAACATCGCAGTGAGCTCCGGCGTGCTGCTCATCCTCGCGACGACGTTCGGCATGCTGCTTTATCTCCTGCGCCGCGCCGATCGTTTGCGCGAACAGCAGACCGAGTTCGTCGCCGCAATCAGCCACGAGCTGAACACGCCCGTCACCGCGCTGCGCTCCGCGGGCGAGAACCTGAAAGACGGCATCATCACCGATCCGGAGAAGCTCGCGCGCTACGGCCAGACCATCGTCAAAGAGTCCGCGCGCCTCGGCGACATGATCGAGCAGGTGCTCGAGTTCGCAGGCATGCGCGCGCGTCGCGCGGGCCGTCGCAGCGAGCCGGTCGACCTCGGCGCGGTGATCGAAGACGCGGTCGCGCAGTCGCGATGGCTGGTCGATGATGATCGCGTGCAGTTTGATACGCAGGTCGATGAGAACCTGCCGCGACTCACCGGCGATCCGCGCGCATTGACGCGCGCCGTGCAGAACCTCGTCGCGAACGCGGTGCGGCACGGCGGCAACGGCGGATGGGTGGGCGTGCGCGCATCGCGCGACGGCGGCGCGCGCGTGAAGATCACGGTCGAGGATCGCGGACCGGGAGTCGATCCGCGCGATGCGTCGCATCTCTTCGAGCCGTTCTATCGAGGACGCGGCACGAGCGCCGTGCGCGGCTCGGGACTCGGGCTCACGATCGTGCAACAGGTCGTCGCCGCGCACGACGGCACGATCGAAGTCGATCGGCGGCGACGCAATGGCGCGGCGTTCACGATGACGCTGCCGGTGGAGCGCGATGTCTGACGGCCTGCACCGCCGCATTCTGCTCGTCGAGGACGAGGAGAGCCTGATCCTCACGCTGCAGGACCGGCTCGTGAGCGAAGGCTACGACGTCACGGTCGCGCGCGACGGTGAGGCCGCGGTCGACGCGGCGACGCGGCGCATGTTCGACTGCATCCTCCTCGACATCACGCTGCCGCGGAAGAACGGCTTCGACGTCTGCCGCGATCTGCGCCAGCAGAACGTGCAGACTCCGATCCTCATGCTCACCGCGCGCGGGCAGGTCGTCGATCGCGTGGTCGGACTGAAGCTCGGCGCGGACGACTACGTGACGAAGCCGTTCGAGATGGCGGAGCTGCTCGCGCGCATCGAGGCGTTGCTGCGGCGCTCGCGCACGCTGGCGTCGAACAATGCGAGCTCGTACGCGTTCGGCGAGGTCGAGGCCGACTTTCGCAGCGCGGAAGTGCGGCGTCGCGGCACGCCGGTGGAGCTGTCGGGACTCGAGCTCAAGCTCTTGCGCTATCTCGTCGAGCATCGCGGCGCGGTCATCACGCGCGACGAGCTGCTGGAGAAAGTGTGGGGCTACGGCGCGACGCCCGTGACGCGCACGGTCGACGTGCACATCGCGTCGCTGCGGCAGAAGCTGGAGAAGAATCCCGCGCGGCCGGAACACATCGTGACCCTGCATGGGTTGGGATATAAGTTCGTCGGCTGATGCACTTCCAACCCTTCTACCTGAACTGCCTCGCACACGCGTCGTACCTCATCGCCTCGAATGGCGAGGCGGCGGTGGTCGATCCGCAGCGCGACATTCAGCAATACCTCGACGCCGCCGCGCGTCTCGGCGCGCGCATCACGTACGTGATCGAGACGCACCTGCACGCGGACTTCGTGAGCGGGCACTGCGAGCTCGCGCAGAAGACCGGCGCGACGATCGTGTTCGGCGCGGCGGCGGAGGCGGCGTTCGCGCATCGCGCGGTGCGTGACGGGGACGAGTTGCGCGTTGGAGCGGTTGTGCTGCGCGCGATGGAGACGCCGGGACACACGCCGGAGAGCGTGTCGTGGCTCGTGATCCCGGACGACGATCAGCCGCGGCGCGTGCTCACCGGCGACACGCTGTTCATCGGCGACGTCGGCCGTCCCGATCTCGCCGGCGGCCGCGGGTTCACGTCGGAGCAGATGGCGTCGATGCTGTACGACTCATTGCACGAGAAGCTGCTCGCGCTCGACGACGACGTCGAAGTCTGGCCCGCGCACGGCGCCGGCTCGGCGTGCGGGAAGAACATCTCGCGCGACCGTTCGTCGACGATCGGCATTCAACGCGCGACGAACTACGCGCTGCGGCCGATGTCGCGCGACGCGTTCGTGGCGATGATGACGAGCGATCTCCCGCCCGCGCCGCGCTACTTTCCGATGGACGCGGAGATCAACCGCCGCGGCGCACGCGCTCTCGACGACGTGACCGCGCCGCCGCTCACCGCGGACGAAGTACGCGTGTGGATGACGCGCGGCGCGGCGATCCTCGACGTGCGCGACAGCCACGCGTTCTCCGCCGGCCATATCCCCGGCGCGATCAACATCGGCCTCGGCGGCCAATACGCGTCGTGGGCGGGGACGCTGATCTCGAGCAAGGATCCGATCGTGATCGTCGCGGACGACGCGAAGGTCGGCGAGGCGATCATGCGGCTCGCGCGCGTGGGATTGGAGAACGTCGTCGGATATCTCGCCGGCCCGTGGCCATACGAGCTGACGACGATGGAGCAGATCAACGTCGCCGAGTTGAACGAGCGCCTGAATGACGTGCAGGTGCTCGACGTGCGCCGTCCCGGCGAATTCGCCGCGGGACACGTGCCCGACGCGGTGAATGTGCCGCTCGCGGACTTGCCGGAGTCGATCGAGAAGATCGATCGCGCGAAGCCGCTCGCGATCATCTGTCAGGGCGGCTATCGCTCGTCCGCTGCCGCGAGCATCCTGCAGCGCCACGGCTTCGACGCGCTGTGCGACGTCAAAGGCGGTACGAGCGCGTGGATCGCCGCGGGCTTGCCGACGCGCTGACGCGCATCACGCAGGCGGAGGAGGCGACGCGATGCGCGCCGGATACCTGCGCATCAGCGACTCAATGTCCTTCACGTCCGCGGGCTTCGTGATGTGATCGTCGAATCCCGCCTCGATCGCGCGGCGCTTGTCTTCCGGTTGGCCGAAGCCGCTCAGCGCGACGAGCACGATGTCGGCGCCGAGCTCCTCACGCACTTTGATCGCGACCTGATACCCGTCGAGCCGCGGCAGGCCGATGTCGATGAGCGCGAAGTCGGGACGCGTATCCACGATCGCATCGACGCCGCTCACGCCGTCCGCGACCGCGTGCACCTGATGTCCGAGCTTGCGCAGTCGCAGGCGGAGCAGCTCGCGCACGTCCGTGTTGTCCTCGACGATCACGATGTTCCGTCGCGGCGGCGCCTCGTCTTTGCGCGCCTCCGCGGGCTTCTCCGCCGCCGGCTCCGTGAGCGCGAGCGGGAAGCGGATCTTGAACTCGCATCCCTTGCCGACGCCGTCGCTTCTCACCGAGACGCTGCCGCCGTGGAGATCGACGAGGTTGCGCACGAGCGCGAGGCCGATGCCCATCCCGCCCTGCGAGCGTCCGATCGCGTTCTCCGCCTGCGCGAACAACTCGAAGATCGTGCCGATGCGATCCGGCGCGATGCCGACGCCGTCGTCGGTCACGCAGATCACGGCCTGCCCGTTTTCCTCCTCCAGCTTCACCTCGACATGCCCACCCTCGGGCGTGTACTTGATCGCGTTCGTCAGCACGTTGTTGATGATCTGGTCCGCGCGCACCGGATCGGCGTACACGCGCAGCGGTTTCTCCGGCAAGACGAGTTTCACCTGCACCGCGTGCGTGCGCGCGGATTCCGCGAGCGTCTCCAGGCTGTGCTCCGCGATCTCGCGCAGATCGATGAGCTGCGGCTTGATCACGATCTTGCCCGACACGACGCGCGAGAGATCGAGGAGATCGTTGACGATGCGCGTGAGATGGCGCGACTGTCGCTCGATCAGCGTCGCGTGCTCGCCCGCGAGCTTGCCGTCGTCATCGACGAGCTGCGACGCGAGCAGGATCGCGCCGAGCGGATTGCGCAGCTCGTGGCCGAGGATGGCGAGGAAGCGGTCGCGCTCATGGACGCGATCCTCGAGCTTCCGCATCAGATCGCGCACTTCGTACTGTCGCGCGCGCGCGTTCAGCGCCGTCTGCACCGCGCTGATGAGACTCTGGATGCGCACCGGGCGGTCGAGCAGCGTGATGCTCGTGCGCCGCGCGAGATCGGGGAACGCGCGCGGCTTCGCCTCCATCTCCGGCAAGCCGGTGAGGATGAGCACCGGCAGCTCCGACCAGCGCGGCTGGTTCTCGAGCGCCTGCGCGAGGTGGTACGACGTCTGCGCGTTCAGCGCCTCCTCGGTGAACAGGAGCACGCCCGCACCTTCTTCGAGCTCTTTGCAGAGCTCCTCCATCGACGAGCACGTGTGACACGCCACGCCCGCGCGGTCGAGGTGCGTGCACATCAGCTCCGCATCGCGTCCGACCGGCGCGAGCAGGAGCACTCGATGCGCGTGTTGCGTCTGTGTCACGACTCTTCGAGCTCCTTCGCGATCTTGTCGTACGTCGGAATGCCGGTGAGCACGCCGCGGAACTCCTCGAGCGGCTTGCCGATGCGGATGCCCTCGTTTTGCGCGAGCACGAGATCGTGGATCGACGTCTCATGGCTGCCGCTGCGCTTCTTGACGACCGAGAGCGCCTTGCGGATCTTGCCGCGCATCTCGAAGTAGCGGAGGAGAATGACGCAGTCGGCAAGATAGCTGACGTCCACCGGCGAGTGCATCTGCCCGACGAGTCCCGCCTGCGCGAAGACGAGGATCGTCGCCACGCCGCGCTCGCCGAGGTAGCTGAGAAGCTCGTGAAGGTGGAGGAGCAGGAAGCGCTCTTCCGGCACCGCGTTCAGATAGCCATTGAGACTGTCGATGACGAGGACGCGAGCGCCGTCTTTCTCCGCCGCCTCGCGCACGAGATGCGCGAACTCGCCGGGCTGCAACTGCGCGGGATCGACTTGCCGCACGGTGATCAGACCTTTGTCGACGTAGTCGCGCAGCGGCATGCCGAGGGAGTCGGAGCGATTGAAGAGGCTGGAGAGACTCTCTTCGAAGAGGAACAGCGCCGCGCGCTCGCCGCGCGCCGCGGCGGACACCGCGTACTGCGACCCGAGCGCCGACTTGCCCGAGCCGGCGGGACCCATGAGCAGCGTGCTCGTGCCGCGGTCGATTCCTCCGCCGAGCATCCTGTCGAGCTGCGGCAGTCCGCTCGGAAGATGCTCGAGCGCGACGACGCGCCGATGTTCGGCCGCGACCAGACGCGGATAGACGACGATGCCGCCGGTGATGATGCTGAAGTCGTGGTAGCCGTCGCGGAAGGCGAGGCCGCGCATTTTCACGAGCTGCAGGCGACGACGCGAGGCTCCGTAGAGCGGCGTGTAGCGTTCCAACTCGACGACGCCGTGCGGCACGCTCTGGAGCTGCATGTCGGTGACATCCGACGTGCGATCGTCGAGACAGAGCACCGTGGTGTTGCGTCCGGCGAAGAACTGCTTCAGCGCCAGGATCTGTTTACGGTACCGTAAAGTGCTCTGCGCGAGCAGGCGGATTTCCGACAGCGAGTCGAGCACCACCCGGTCCGGCTTCAGCCGGTCCACCTCGGTCAAAAACGCGCGGATCGTCTGCCCGAGTTCCACCTCCGCGGGATAGAAGACCGTCGTCTCCTCGTCATCGAGGCTCTCCTCACCCACGAGCTGCTCGTAGATGTGGATGCCGCTGATGTCCCAGTGGTGCGACTCGGCGACGGCGTGCAGTTCGTCGCGCGTTTCGGAGAGGGTGATGTACAGCGCGACCTCGCCGTTGCGCACGCCCTCGAGAAGAAATTGAAGTCCGAGTGTGGTTTTTCCTACACCCGGATCGCCCTGGAGAAGGTAGACGTGATTCCGCGGAAAGCCTCCGCAGAGAATGTGGTCCAACCCCTCCACGCCTGTCGCCGCAACTGGTTTCTTACTCACGGATTTACTGCCCCCACCATCGATTTGCGGATGAGCTATGAGCGAAAAGTCTGCCAACCCGAAAACGGCCTTTTTGGGCGGTTTTTACGAGGTTTTGGACAGCGCGAGGCCGGCGCCGCAGACGGTGAGCATCGCGCCCGCCGCGACGTTCAGCCGCTTCGCGAAGCGCGGCGTCCGCGCGAGGAGCGCCAGTCGCGAGGCGAGGTAGCCATACCCCATGAGGACGAAGAATTCGATGACGATGGAGGTGACGCCGAGGATGACGAGCTGCATGGCGATGGGCGCGGAGGGCGAGACGAACTGCGGCAGAAACGCGGTGAAGAACACGAGCGCCTTCGGATTCGCCGCCTGAAGCACGAAGCCTTTCAGCAACGTCGCACTCCCTCGCCCCGCATCGCGGGAAGAGGGCTGGGGTGAGGGGCTCAGTCCTTCTCCTTTTCCCAGCATCATGCGAATCCCGGTCAACACGAGATATCCCGCCCCCACGAACTTCACGACGAGAAACGCATCATGCGACGCATGAATGAGCATCCCCAATCCCGTCGCGGACACGGCGAAGTAAAACGCGTTCGCCGCGAGAATCCCCGCATTCGCCCACAACGACTTCGGCCCGCCGTAACGCAGTCCATGCGCGAACACGAACAACACCGCCGGCCCCGGCGTGAAGCACAACGCGGTCTCGGTGAGGGAGAAGAGGAGCCAGTGGGAGAAGGTCAAGCGATCTTTTTCGCCTCCTCGGCGATTTCGTTCGCGTGCGTGGCGATGACGTGACGCTCCTGCGTGACCTGGCTCGTGCGACCCACCTCGCGCAGTTCCTCTGCCCAACCGAGGAGATCTTCTTTTTTCGCGTCCTTACCGCGCAGCCGGAACGACGTGTAGACGACCGTGTCGACCATCGCCGGCGGCCAGCTCGTGCGGTCCGAGTACATGTCGGTGAGCGCGTTGCGCAGATTTTTGAGCGCGGTCTTTTGTTCCGCGTCCTCCTCGAGGAGATGCGCGTAGCAGAGATTGTTGAGAATCAGCAGCTTCACTTTGCCGGTCGCGTGAGCGAGAGCGTCCTCGAGCTCGGAGGCCACGAGCTGCGGCAACAGCGTCGCCTTTGCGACAGGCGCGCTCTCGGGCCGGTTGGCGAATTCGATGAGCCACAGTTTCAACGCCGCGCGCTCGTTGTAATAGCGAGGGTCGACCGTGCTGGTTTCCTTGATGAGCTCCTCCAGGCTTTCAATCGCGGTCTGCATCCGCGTGAACGTTCTCGCGGACGACTCCTCTTCGATGGACATGCGCTTGATCGTGATCGCGCGCAGGAACCGTCCTTCGCGCGTTTGCCGCGGATCGCGTCCGACGAGCGCGTATTCGACGTACTGCTTGGCCAGCGGCCAGCGACCGATCGCGCCGAGGCTGAGCGCGATGCCGAGGAGACACTCGTAGTCGTCCTCGCAGCGGATGGCGACGTCGAACAAACGCTTCGCGTCGTCGAGCGTTGTCGACCAGTCCGCGGAGAGCTCCTCGGTCGCCTGCTGCAGCGCGGGATCGCGAAACTTCATCGGATACACGACGCTCCCGCGAGAGGCCGTCTTGCGTTGTAAGTGGAACGCGACCGTGTCGCGATTGCGCCGCACCGCGCCGAAGATTTTCTGAATCTCATCGACGATCCGCTTGCGAAGCCGGTCGGGATCGCGAAGGTAGTTGAGAACGTCGATCGCGTCTTTCTTCCGCGACTTCTTCTTCGCGCGCGTTTCGCCTTCGTCCGTGAGACCGGTCGCGTAGGCTTCGACGTTGCGCCACTCGCTTTGAATCGTCTCGAGGTGGGAGCGCAGCGTCTTGCCTTTGGAGTCTTTGGCGTCGAGGATGTCGCCGCCGTGCGCCGACTCGCCCGACAGGATCTTCTTCTGCACTTCCTCGGCGCCGTCGATGAACGCGATGAGCGACTGCTCGCGAATCTTCATCTCGCGGCGGTCCGCGAGAGCGACGCGCCCGTCGGTTCGATATGAAGCGGACATCGTGCGCGGATGGCGCACGCAAACCGGTCCGTCCGGCACCTCGGAACGCGCGATCGTCATCAGGTGCTGGCTGCGGCTGATGAGCAGGACGCGCGTTTTCTCGCCGCGCTGCTCGAGTAGCTCGTTCACCGCTTCCACTTCTCCGAGGGCGCGCGCGTCGATGTGATTCGCCGCCGCGGTCGTGAGCGGACGGATCACCGAGAGAAGCTTGAAACGCCGTTGCGCTCGCGCTTCGTCGAAGAACTCGTCGACGTCGGGATAATCCTTTTCGAACGGCGTCAGAATGCCGCGGCGGAAGAGATCCTTGAGCCGGTCGAACGGATCGAGGTCCATCCCGCGCGCAAACGCGATGAGCTTCGGCGCATAGGTCTCGAAGTACTCGAATAGCTCGTCGAGCTCCGCGGCGGTGAGCATTTGCGCGCTGCTCCCGTCCGCGATGCGGTCGAGGATGTCTTTCGTCTGCTGCATCTCGAAGATCTTCGGGATCTCCTTGCGCGCATCGAGGAAGGTTTTCGCGAGATCTTTGAAATCCTTCTTTCCCATCTCATCGACGAGCGTTCCCAGCTCGACGGCATACGGTTGCGGCAGCAGGATCCCGGGCTCACCGAAGAAACGCGACAGGACGTAAAACTGGCGTTCCGGATCGTTGCTCCATCCATCCGCGATGGGCGCGGTCTCATGGCTACGCCCCGGAATGATGTACGAATAGATTTCCGAGTAGTCGACCGCGTACCGAAACTTGTATCCGCGGTCCGCGCGATCGTCTTCGTCGGCGATCGCGTCGCGAACGTCGCGGAGAAGCGCCTCACAGTGCTTGATGTACTCGGTGAGGTCGATCTTCTGCGTCACGCGTGACCTCGCCCGCGCGGCCGCTTCTGCGTGAGCGCCTGCGCTTTCACGTCGTAGAGGACGTACGTTTTGTTCTTTCTGCGCGCCGCGATGGCCGCGGTGAATCGGCGGCACGCGATCTCATACTCCCGCTCCCGCGGCTCCTTCTGCGGCGTTGCACGTTGGCCGCTCTTCTTTTCGAGGTCGCCGAGGATCTCCTGACGTGTCCAGAGCTCGGCTTCTTCCCCCGCGATCGCGGCGTAGTGATACGCCTCGTCCGACAACTCGTCGAGGTGCGCCTTCAGTGTCTTCGTCGTGAGATGGCTGTCGAACGACGCCATCACATCGGCCGGCTCGAAATAGTCCTCGACCTTCGCCTGCCGCTCCACAAAACGATTGAACACTTCGACGAATCGCGAGCGGTTGCAGATGGTGATGATGAGCGCGAGCGTTGCGCTGAAGTGCGGCGCAACGTTGTCGTCGTCGAAGAGACCGTCGCAGACCTCCTCGATCGTCGCCTCGGATTCCTCGCGCTTCTCTTCATCGAGGGCGAAGCCGAGGATGGCGGCGAGAACGATGTCGGCGGCGCCGAAGAATGGATCTTCGAACCGCAGTCGCTCGCGGTTGTCGACGAGGATCTTGAGAAGAACGGGAATCGTATAAATCGCGCGGATCTTGCCGGCCAGCCACGCGAGCTCGATGAGGGTGCCGCGTCCGTGGAACCCTTCGTCCCACATGCGCAGTGCGTCGACGAGTCCGCGGTGCATCGGCACGCGCACCGTGCTCGGCGCGTCTTGGAACAGCTCCTCGAGGTCGGACGCCATGTCCTCGCGCGACGCGATGCGCAGCGGACGCGCGTCATTCTCATGGAAGGCGCGGAGCAACCACTTCGACCATTCAGTGTCTGGCCACGGCGTCACCACGCGGAGGTTGTAGAGCGAGCGCTCGTTCGTCACGGCGTCTTCTTCTTCGTCGACTTCTTCCTTCGCGGTGTTTTCCTGGAGTAGCGCTTGACGAGCGCGTCGTCGTCCGCCGTCCAGGCGGAGCGAAAGAGCGGTGTGAGCTCGGTCTCCGTGCGCTCCCGCTTTTCGGAGACGGGTCCGAGATCGCGATAGGTGAATTGCGCCGTGAAGGGAATCGGCCGATGGACGGCCTCCACGCCGCCGTCGCACAGATGCTCGAGGTCGAGCGCGTGGCCCCAGCCGCGCGCGCCGTCCGTCGATTTATAGACGGTGACGCAGGCGCCCTCGATCACCGTAGGCGCCGCGAGGGGAAGCGTTTTCGCCACGTCGGGAGGATAGCGTAGCTCGATGAGGCGCTGCGTCGGCTTCTTGAAAATGAGGCCGAGGAAATCGCGGACGCGCTTGGAAACCCTCGGATCGAGCTGCTTCTCCAACGCATCGGAATCCGTCACCCACGCGAACTTCCGCCGGCTCTGCACCATCGCGCCGGGTCGCACCTGTTTCGGGCGAATCGTCTTCATGCGCGACACGCGGTGCTTGCGATCCACGGCGAGCGCGCTTTTCGACATCAAGACGTAGCACTTGTAAAAGACGTCGTCGTCCGTGACCAGCGAGAGCTTGTCGCGTTCTTTGATTTCCGGCCCGTGACAGAACACTGACTCCGGCGCGTTGTTCAGGAACGTCTCGATTGCCAGCTCCGCATCGATCGCGGCGCGGCCGCCCGTCCACGTGCCTTTCTTCGTCATCATGCAGAGGACGTGAAGCAGGCGCTGGATCGTCAGCGGCGGACGCCGCCCCAGGTCGTACTTCAAATTCGCGAGCGTGATCCGTGTGCGCGGCGACGACGCCATCGCCGCGAACCACTGCGCGACCAGCAGGCGCTGCTTGATCTTGGACATGTCTTTTTAAGGAGTGACGCAGAGCGGCATTTCCTTACCCTGTGTCTTCACCGAGCGCGTCGAGCGCGTTCCACGATCCTGTCGAATTCGACGATGCGCTCCGGATCGTCGAGAACAGCGCTGATCTCGCGAACCAGGGCGCGGACGCGATCCAGGTCGATCTCGTCGAAGTGCAACACGAAAAGCCGTTCGATGTCCGATCGATCGCGGTCTCTCCATGCCGTGGTCTTGTAAACGATGAGATCTTCCGGTGTCGCGAGGCGAACCTTCATGCCCTCGACATCGGTCTCGATTGCGCGCGCGAGCGCTTCCTCTTCGAAAGGCAGCCACGCGAAGGAAATCTCGATCGTCACGCCGGTTGGCTCATGTCGAAGCAGGAGAACCTGCCTGTCGCGCACAAAAGAGAGTGCGTCGTCAATTCGCGGCGTGATGTCGTGCCGGCCAAGGATCGCAATGACTCGCTCAGCCGTCACGTCGCGGCCGAGAATCGCGGCGTCGATATCGACCGTCTCGCGAGGCACACCGGCGGCAATCACCGCGATGCCGCCGATGATCATGGAAGGCGCAGGAATCTCGTTCAGCGCAGCGGCGAGTGCGCGCAACGCGGCCGCGAACCGCGTATCAGCGGTCACCGCTCCACCCGCGGCGCAGCCTGGTCCACATGGTCCACATCTGCTCGTCTTCGCGAGCGGTGACGGGATCTTCGCGTGAGAACGGATCGCCATTGATCGTCTCGTCGAAGCGGAGCAATGCCATCGCGTGCGCGAACGACTCCGAGGGCGTGAGCGGCGCCTTCCGCGCCTCCGCCGCGACGCGGTCGGCGGCGGCGCGATGGTTCTCGACCCACCTGCGGATGTCATCGGCGTCCATCCGCGCGATTGTACTCACCGCCGCAGCGGATGCGCCTCCGTGTTGAACACCACGCTCTTCAAATCGAGCGTCTTCTCCGGGGCGAACAATAGATAGAGGTACTTCAGCGTCTCGGCGAGGAAGTAGCTCGGCATGAGGTCGCCCTGCTCCTTCGTCACCACATTCTTCAGCGTCGTGTAGCCGGCGTCGGTGTGGGTGTACTTCATGAGGTCTTCGAAGTAGCGCGCGCCCATCGCCAGGTAGCGCGGGTCCTTCGTGAAGCGGTGCAGGTAGTACGCGGACTCGATGATCTCCGGGCGGAGCGGGTAGCCGGGGTACGTCACCTCCATCGTCCGGTAATTCAGCACCTCCGGCTCGATGGAGTGGAGGCGCCACATCTTGTCGCAGGAGGCCTGCAGCGATTTAGCGTCGGACAGGTCGCCGCCGAGTGCGAGGACGGCGGGGAGGAACGCGTGCAGCGCACCGTACTCGCTCGCCGTGATCCTGCCCGTGTTCATGTCCACCTGCGCGTACCAAAGGCCGGACGGCGCCTTGTCGCGCAGATGTTTGTTCAGCGCGCGCAGGCTCGACTTCCACATCCGCGCGCAGTCCTTGTCGTTGAACAGCAGCGCGGATTTGAGCAGGTACTCGTAATACGAGTCGATGCCGCCGCCGACGTGACTGTTCGCGCTCAGCCACTTGCCCGTCTCGACGTCGATCTCCTCGCCGACGAGTCCCAGCTTCGAGCGGCGCTCGTACATCGCCACCACCGCGCGCTTCGCCTTGTCGAAGTACACCGGCTTCTTCGTGAGCTTCGACAGCGTTCCGAACTCGAGGAGCAGCGTGCCGATCTCCGCGGGATTCGAGCGCGCGCCGCGCGTCTTGCCCGTGCGCAGGTTCACGTACATGTACGGCATGCCGGTCGGCGACTCGAACACGGGCAGGAGGCGCGTGCCGAGATCGTCGGCGAGATGCAGCAGGCGCGCGTCGCCGGTCATCTCATACGCGGACAACAAACCGCCGAGGATGCGGATGGTGATCTCGAAGTTCTTGACCTCGATGTCCTTGTCGAACGACAGCTTCTCGACGATCAGCGCCTGCGCCTTCGCTGCCTCTTCGTTCAGGCCCATGAGCAGCAGCGTGTCCAGCGCATCGACGGGCGTCATCAGCAGCGACTCCGACCCGTGCCAGTCGTGCGCGGTTTTCGTGAGCGGCTTCAGCTCGTCGTGTCCCCACGCGTACTGCTCGTACGCGCGCCACGAGTGCAGCATCTCCGCGCGGACGCGCGTCGCCAGCTCCGCGCGATCGAGTGTTTGCGCCGCGACCGCATTCGTCAGCAGCAGCGCGAGCAACAACTTCTTCATGACACCTCCGTCCGCGACGCGCGGTAGCGGTCCGCCGCCACCGCAAGCACGATCACGACGCCGATGATGATCTCCTGAACGTAATTCGCCCAGCCCATCTGCTGGCTGCCGTTGCGGAGGAAGGCCATGATCAGCGCGCCGATCATTGCGCCGCCGATGCTGCCTTCGCCGCCGCTCAGACTTCCGCCGCCGATCACGACCGCGGCGATGACGTCGAGCTCCACTCCGACCGCGACCGTCGGATCGCCTTGGCGTAGTCGCGACATCTGCATCACGCCGGCGAGTCCGAAGAAGAGTCCCGCCAGCGCGTAGATGCGCACCTTCAGCGCGTCCGTGTGGATGCCGCACGCGCGCGCTGCCGACTCGTTGGAGCCGAGGGCGAAGACGCGGCGGCCGAAGACGGTGTTGCGGAGGACGAGGATCATCAGCGCGGCCAGCGCGATCGTCAGCCACACGCCGGGCGCGAAGAGCATCCACGGCTTCGACGGAAACGTCACCGCCAGCTCGTTGATCCACGTCGCGGGCGCGTTCACCGTCTGTTGGTCGGCGAGGTACTTCGCGACGCCGCGCGCGATGCCGAGCATGCCCAGCGTGGCGATGAACGGAACGACGCGCAGCTTCGTGATGGCGATGCCGTTGATGATGCCGACGATGCCGCCGGTGAGGACGCCGAGGAGGAGCGCGACGAAGGGCGCGAGTCCGTGGCGCAATGCGAGCGCGGTGACGACGCTCGACAGCGCGACCGTCGCGCCGACCGAGAGATCGATGCCGCCGCTGACGATGATCACCGTCATGCCCAGCGCGCCGATGGCGACGATCACCGTCTGCGCGAGCACGACGCGCAGGTTCGCCGTCGACAGGTAGCGCTCCGGCGTGCCGGTGAGGATCGCGAAGAGCGCGACGATGCCGAAGAGTCCGAGGAGCGGGCCGAGGAGGCTGGCCCAGAGGCGGAGGCGGTTCATATCGCGGCCTCGAGAATCGACTCCTGCGTCCATTCGCTCGCGGGACGCGCGGGCGAGAGACGTCCGCGACTCATCACGGCGATGCGATCGCAGACGGCGAGGAGCTCGGGCAGATACGAGCTGACCATCAAGATCGCTTTCCCCTCCGCGGCGAGGCGTTCTATTTCGCGGTAGATATCGGCCTTGCTGCCGACGTCGATGCCGCGCGCGGGCTCGTCGAGGAGCAACACGTCGGGATCCTGATGGAGCAGGCGCGCGAGTGCGACCTTCTGTTGATTGCCACCGGAAAGGCGGAGGACGCGCGTCGCGGGACTGGGTGCCTTGACGCGCAGCGCGTCCATCACCCGTTGCGCGAGCGCGTGCTGGCGCGTGCGATCGATCCAGCCGGCGCGCGACGGAAGGCGGCTCATCGTGACGTTGTCCGCGATCGCGAGCTGTAGCGCGAGCCCTTCGTGTTTGCGGTCTTCGCTGAGGTAGCCGAGGCCGTGGGCGATTTGCTTCGAGCTTGGATGGTTGGTGATGTTTTGACCGCGCAGCATGACGCGGCCGTTCGTGGCGCGCGATAAACCGAAGAGGGTACGGATCAGTTCTGTGCGGCCGGAGCCGATCAGGCCGGCGATGCCGAGGATTTCGCCGGCTTGCAGAGAGAACGATGCGTTATGCAGGCGTGGTGGAGATTGCAGGTTTTCAACTTCGAGCATCACGTCATCCTGAGCGGAGCGAAGGATCTCCAGATGCGACGACCGCGCATCCTGAGATCCTTCGCTGCGCTCAGGATGACGGGCGGCCATGGCGGCGATCAGTTGCTCGTCGCTCACCTCGGCGATCGTTCCGGTCATCACGCTCCTGCCGTCACGCAAAACCGTGAAGCGGTCGGCGATCTCGCGCACTTCTTCGAGAAAGTGGCTGATGTAGATCACGGCGATGCCGCGCGTGCGGAGTTGGCGGATGAGCGCGAAGAGTTCTTCGACGTCGCGGCGTTGCAGGCTGCTCGTCGGCTCGTCCATGAGGATCACGCGCGCATCGGTGGCCAGGGCGCGGCAGATCTCGACGATCTGCTGATCGGCGAGCGGGAGGCGGCCGGTGCGCGCGCGCGGATCGAGCTCGCCGCGCCCGAGTCGCGCGAGGAGCTCGGAGGCTCGAGGAAACATCGCGCGGCGCGGACGCGGCTCGCGGCCGAGGAAGATGTTCTCCGCGATGGGGAGATGGGGACACAGCGCCAGCTCCTGATGAATGTGCGCCACTTCCGCGTCGATCGCGATCGTCCCCGCGTCGGGTTGCAGAGCGCGCGAGATCACGTTCATCAGCGTGCTCTTACCCGCGCCGTTCTCGCCGATGATCGCGTGCACCTCGCCCGGCGCGACGTCGAGATCGACGCCGTCCAGCGCGACCGTCGCGCCGAAGCGTTTCGCGATTCCGGTGAGGCGGAGGATGCTCACTTCAAATACTGATCGAGCGGCGGATGCAGCAGCGTCTGCGACTGCGGCGCGTCGAGCGTCGCCGGCGTGATCAGCGTGACGCCGGTGTCGACGCGCTTCTCCGCCGGCTTCTTCGCGAGATGCGCGAGCAGCGTCTTCACGCCCAGCTCGCCCATCGCGAACGGGTTCTGCACCACGATGCCGTGCAGCTTTCCGTCGCGCATCGCCTGCACGAAGATGTCGCTGGTGTCGAAGCCGAGGAAGCGGATCTTGCCGGCTTTGCCGGCGTCTTCGAGGGCGAGCAGCGAGCCCGCGGTCGACGACTCGTTCGGCGTGAACACGCCGTCGAGCTGATCGCCGTAGCGATTGAGCAGATTCTCCATCGAGCTCTTGGCCGTGTCGCGCGTCGCGCCCGCGAATTGATTCGACGACACCAGCTCGATGCCCGGGAATTGCGACTTGATCCGCTCGACGAATCCCTTCTCGCGCTGCTCCGTGCTGAACACGCCTTCCTGATAGCGCAGCACGAGCACCTTGCCCTTGCCGTTGAGGAGCCGTCCCATCTCGTCCGCGGCGAGCTCGCCGCCGTGATAGTTGTTGCTGGCGACGAAGCTGATCGGCGCGGTCGACTCCAAACCCGAGTCGATCACCACCGTGGGAATCCCCGAGCGCGACGCCTCTTCCACCGGTCGCACGAGCGCGTTCTTGTCGAACGGCGCGAGCACGATTCCGTTCACGCCCTGCGTGAGAAATCCCTCGACGACCTGCACCTGCTGCTCGCGGTCGTCCTCGCGCACCGGACCCTTCCAGATCAGGTGGACCTCGACGCCGCTCGCGGACGCGTCGCGCGCCGCCTTCACCGCGCCGGCGTGAATGCTCTTCCAGAACTCATGCGTCGTTCCCTGCGGCACGACGGCGATCGTGTACGACGTCTTTGCTGCCGTGCTCGCCGGCGGCGCCTCCGTCGACTCGTGTTTCGCGCAGAAGGAGAGAGCGAGCAGCAGAAGAACAGCGATGCGGCGCATGAGCCCGGAGTGTAGCAGCGCCTCGCACGAATGTTGCGAGTCCCCGCGCGCCCGGAAAAGGAGAAGTCGCAAATGGCAGAGCAGACGAAATGGGACATCGATCCCGCACACAGCAGCGTCGCCTTCGCGGTGAAGCACATGATGTTCACCACCGTGCGCGGCCAGTTCAAACAGTACTCGGGGACCATCGAGGCGGACGAGCAGAACCCCGACCGCTCGGTCGTGCACGTCGAGATCGCCGCGGCGAGCATCGACACCGGCAACGCCGATCGCGACACGCACCTGCGCTCCGCGGACTTCCTCGACGTCGAGCAGTTCCCGACGATCACCTTCCGCAGCAAGCGCGTCGAAGGCGCGGCGAAGCGCGAGGGCGATCGCTTCCGCGTCATCGGCGATCTCACGATTCGCGGCACGACGATGGAGGTCACGCTCGACTGCGAGTACGAGGGCACGGGCAAGGACCCGTGGGGCGGCGTGCGCTCCGGCGCGCGCGCGAACACGTCCATCGACCGCCGCGAGTGGGGACTGAAATGGAACCAGGCGCTCGAGACTGGAGGTATCCTCGTCGCCAATGAAGTGCGCGTGGAGATCGAGGTGCAGGCCGTGAAGGCGGCGCCGGTGGCGGTGGGATGACGAACGCGTGGCCGGCGTTGACCTTGAGTGACTGGCGCGACACGCGCGAGACGCTCCACCGCTGGACGCAGGTCGTCGGCAAGATCAAGCTCGCGCTCACGCCGCTCGTCAATCACTACTGGAACGTGACGCTGTTCGTCACGCCGCGCGGCCTCACGACCGGCCGCATGCCGTACGGCGAGCGTTGGCTCGACATCGAATTCGATTTCGTCGCGCACGTGCTGCGCTTGCGCGTGAGCGACGGAGTCGAGCGCACGGTTGCGCTCGCGCCGCGCACCGTCGCCGATTTTTACGCGGACGTGTTCGCCGCGCTGCGCGCGCTGAACATCGACGTGCACATCTGGCCGATGCCCGTCGAGCTGGTCGATCACGTCATCCGTCTCGATCGCGATGAAGAGCATCGCTCGTACGACGCCGACGCCGCGCAGCGCTTCTGGCGGATCCTCGCGCTCACCGACGCCGTGTTCGTGAAGTTCCGCGCGCGCTTCATCGGCAAGTGCAGTCCGGTGCATTTCTTCTGGGGCAGCTTCGATCTCGCGGTGACGCGTTTCTCCGGACGCCCCGCGCCGCCGAATCCCGCGGCCGATGCGATGACGCGCGAGGCGTACTCGCACGAAGTGAGCAGCGTCGGCTTCTGGCCCGGCGACTCGCGTCTCGAGCGCGCCGCGTTCTACAGCTACGCGGCGCCGGAGCCGGAGGGATTTCGCACGAGCACGGTCTCTCCCTCCTCCGCCTACTTCAACGCGCCTCTCGGCGGCTTCTATCTCCACTACGACGATCTGCTCGCCACGAGCGATCCCGACGCGACGCTCCTCGACTTCTGCCAGTCCACCTACGCCGCCGCCGCGGATCGCGGCAACTGGGATCGCGCTGCGCTCGAAAGGAGTTGACGATGGATTCGGTCTGCGAGCATCTCCGGACGCGCGACAACGCGCCGGCGCGCACGCCGCAGGGCTGCGAAGAATGTCTGCAGATGGGCGACCGCTGGGTGCATCTGCGCCGCTGCCTGCACTGCGGCCACATCGGCTGCTGCGACTCGTCGAAGAACAAGCACGCCACGAAGCATTTCCACGCGACGAAGCATCCGGTCATCCAGTCGTTCGAGCGCGGCGAGGATTGGAAGTGGTGCTTCGTCGACGAGCTCGGGGTCGAGTGACAATTTCTTCCGCTTTTTGCGCGTGACTGTATTTTTCACGCCCTCCTGATGGACCTCCACAGCGAAGGTCAAACAACAAACTTCAGGAGAAAAGAAATGAAGAAGCTGTTCGCTGTTGCCGTCGCCTCCCTCGCCATTTCATCCATCGCCTCCGCCGACACGAGCTCGGGCACGCTCACGGTCACGGGCACGGTCCAGAGCTCGATCAGCCTGACGATCGAGTCCGCCGGCGGCACGACCTCCGGCACCGGCACCGCCGCCGCCACCTCCGCCCTCGGCTCGATCAGCAAGTACGGCTCCGCTCCGACGGGCTTCACCCTCGCCCGCGGCGCGTCCAACTGGACGCTCTCGTCGACGGTCGGCGTCAAGGTCGACAAAGCCAACCTGACGAGCACCGACTACACGCTCACCGCGCAGCTCGGATCCGCGCCCGCGTCGGGCATCGCCTGGAAGCTCAACGGCTCGACGCTCAGCGACTCCGCCGCCACGACGCTCACCAGCACGGGCACGTACGGCTCGACCGGCTCGTACTCGTGGGACATCGTCGTCGCCGACAGCGCCGCCGCGGCCGCGATCGACAACACGATCGACTTCACCGCGACCTCCAACTAAGCCTGCCAACGCCGACTGAGCGGCGATCACCATGAAGTCTCTCCTCGCAACACTCCTCCTCGTGACCCTCGCGGTCCCTGCCGATGCAAGAGGTCGTCGCCATTCGGCGGCGGCCTCTCCCGCATCGCGGGACGAGGTGGCGATCGCGTTCGTGGGAGTGACAGGCAACGGCGCCGACGCGTTCGTCGACGCCGGGGTGGTGATGCGCAAGGTGGTGCGGCGCTCGTTCGGCGTGCGGCTCGACGCGCAGGGAAGAATGGGAATCGCGACGCTGCGCGCGTTCCTCGAGACCAGCGACGACCGCTCGATCATCCGCATCGACGGCAAGCGACTGACGACCGTTCCGACGCTCATCGATGCGCACGCGGCGCTCGGCGAAACAACGATGCACACGATCGAAATCGAAGTTCCCGCCGAAGTCGCCGAAGGCGCGTTTGCGTCGGCGGTGCGGTGGGAAGTCACGGTGGACTGAACATGAAAACGATCCTCACTTTTCTCGCGGCCGCGCTCTTCGCGACCGCCGCGTTTGCGAAGAACGACGGCACCGTCTCGCTCGCGCCCGCGGTGATCATGCTGCGCGGCGAGGCCGGACAGAGCACGCAGCAGACGCTGTACGTCGAGAACGGCACGTCGCGTCCGCTGACGTTCGCGCTCGAGGCGAACGACGTCATCGTGCGCAACGGAAAGCGCGAGCTCGTGCCCGCGGGATCGATTGCGTCGAGCATCGCCGCGACGGCGGTGTTCTCCGCGAAGAGCGTCACCGTGAAGCCGGGCGAGCGCGCGGCGGTGAACGTCACCGTGACCATTCCGCGCGACAACGCGCCGCGCGCGATCGTCGCGCTGTTCCGCGGCACCGATCGCATCATGAACGGCTCGGTCGCGACCTCGGCATCGCTCGGCGCGCTGCTCACGTTCGCGCTCTCCGACAGCATCGCCATGAAGACGGAGCCGCTCTTCGTGCAGCCGCAGACGGCGACGGCGAATCTGTCTGTCGCGCAAACGTGCGAGAACTCCGGCACCGAGCCGTTCGTCGCGAAAGGCATGCTCGCCGTGATGGACGCGAGCGGGAGACTCGCCGGCAAGGCCGCGCTCACGCCGCGGCGTCTCCTCCCCGGCGAGCGCGTGCAGCTCGGCGCGAGCTACTCCGCGGAGCTGCAGCCGGGCCGCTATCGCGTGCTCGTCACATACGACTACGAAGGCCGCGCGCTCACGCAGAGCGCGGACGTGGACGTGCGATGAAACGTGCGGTCGCGATCGTCGTTGCGTTCGTGATCGCGTTTGCCGCGCACGCGGACAACGTCGTGAACGTGCGCGTGCACGAGTCGTTTCGCATGCAGGTGTTCGGCGCGACCGCGGCGTATGCGGTCGACGCGAACGTCGCCGACGCGACCGCGCAGAACGGCGTCGTCACGATCTTCGCGCGCGGCGCGGGACGGACGAAGGTCGTGGTCGTGAGCGTGACCGGGCAGTCGGAAGTCGAGGTGCGCGTCGAGCCGTCGAAGGACGCGAATGCGCCTCGCGCGGCAATCGGCGGGACCAACGGCCGCGTCGAGTCGCGCATCGAGACCGGCGTGCCGCAGGTGCACACGACCGTCGACCTCTCTCGCCAGCAGAACGAAAAGCGCACGGAAGTGCACGTCGAGACTGTGCATTTTCGTGAACACGTGGGCCAGCGCGCGGAGACGACGCTGCCTTCCGCGTCGTACCGCATCTTCACGCGCGGGCGCGAGCTGACGTTCCTCGATCGCTTCGTCGATCACTCGCCGCTCACGCTCTCCTCGACCGCGATCCGCGGCGTGCACTACGTCGACGATCGCTGGAGCGCGCACATCGGCTACACCGCGTACGCGTCGTATCAGGCGTTCCTCCTTCCCGCGGAGCGCGACTTCGTCGCCGGCGCCGCGTACTCGATTCCACTGTCGCGCAGCGCGAAGCTGACGCCGGGCGTGTTCGTGTTCGAGAACGGCACCGCGGGCTCGCTGCTGTGGAGCCGCGAGCGCGACGGGCTGGAGACGAGCGCGGAGCTCGGCGTGAGCCGCATGCTCGCCGGCGCGGTGAAGGTCGCGCTCGATCGTCCGCACGACCGGCTGCGCGTCGACGTGCGCTATCGCCCGAGCGATTTTCCGGGCATCGACTTCGGCCAGCCGCGCGGCTTCAACGCGGACGCGGTGTGGTCGCGCACGTTCACACGCGGCTCCGTCGACTCGGCATTCTCCGCGAGCGACTTCGATCTGCCGGGACTGCATCAGCGCACGCTCACCGCGACGTCGAACGCGCGCCTCGCGCTCACGAAGTCGCTCTCGCTCCTCGGCGGCGGCAGCTACGGCCGCTTCGGCGACACGAGCAGCATCACCATTCCTCTCGGCCTGCAGTTCGATCGCCCGCGCTACGGCGTGACCGCGATCGGCCGCTGGTCGGAGAGCTCCGCGACGAATCGCGGCGGCCCCGGCTTCCGCATCTCGACGCGCGCGTCGCTCGGCCGCGTCTTCGCCACGGCGTACGTCGACTATCAACAGCAGGCGCCGACGCTCTCACTCATCTTCCGCGAGCAGCCCGATCTCGCGCTCGCGCTCGAACAGCTCGGCATCACGGCGACGACGCCGAATGACATCGCCCGCGCCCTTCGCGACAACAGCGCCCTCATCGCCCTCGGCTACATCGACGGCGTGACGATCGAGCTCGCGCCCGAGCGCACGCAGGGCGGACTGGAAATGGCGTGGCTCGGCGCGGGCGCGTCGCGCATGCAGGTGCGCGGACGCCTGCTGTTCAATCGCAACGAGACGGTGAGCGGACGCACGGACACGATCATCGCGTCGCTCAGCGCGTCGCGTCGACTCACGCCGTCGACCGATGTCTTCGCGAGCTACTCGTACTGGCAGACGCGCCGCCGCGGGGAGCAGGCCACGACGCAGCCGAGCCTCGAGGTCGGAGTCCGCCACCAGTTCGACGACGTGCCGTCGCTCTTCGGCAGCAACGGCACGATCAGCGGCGCGGTCTACCTCGACGAAGACGTCGACGGCAATCCGGAAGGCGGCATCGCCGGCGCGGAAGTGGAGCTGGATGGCGCGAAG
>DATELS010000190.1:0-7791 GCA_035276365.1 Thermoanaerobaculia bacterium | reverse complement strand
GTGGCCGTGACGTCGCAGGGCGCGAACGAGATCCGCCGCAACTTCATGCGCGACAACGGCGGACTCGGCATCGACCGCGATCTCAATGGCATCGATCCGATCGACGAGACGAACGCGCGCGTGAATGCGCCGACGCTGCTCGCGGCGACGTACGACGCGTCGACGAACAAGACCATCATCACCGCGGTCGTGTCGGTGGACGGCCCGTACGGACGAGCGTTCGACTTGTACGCGAACGATGGTCCGGACGGCGACGGCGAGACGCCGATCGCGACGACGTATCCCGCGTTCAATCCCGTTCGCTTCGAAGTACCGGGCGACTATCGCGGCAAGTGGATCAACGCGACGGTCATGCGCTACACGCCCGTCTTCGCGAAGCCGCCGGACAAGCTCGCGACGCAGCAGGTCGTGTACGGCCTCGACAAGTCGACCTCGGAACTCAGCAACGCCGTGCTGGTGAAGTGATGTCGCGAACTCTGCTCGTGCTCTTTCTCCTCGCCGCGGCCGCGGCCGTTCACGCACAGCCGCAAGCCGATCTCTCGATCTCCAGCGCACGCGCGGACGGCCTCGAGTTCAGTTTTCACTGGCGCAACCGCGGGCCGGCGATTGCGGAGAACGTCGTCTTCACCGTCGACATCCCCGCGGGCACGATCCTCCGCCGCATCTACATCGACAAAGCGAACTGCGACTACTCGCGCCTTCCTCTGCGCTGCACGGCCGGAGCGATCACGCAGGTCGACTCCGGCAATTTCCTGCTCGACCTCATCGCCACGGAGAGCGGGACGTACACCGTGCACGTCGAAATGACGTCCGACACGGCCGATCCGAATCCCGCGGACAACAGCGTCACGCTGACCTCGCAGTACACGAAGGGCGTCGATCTCGTCGCCAGCACCGGCACGTACTGGCTGCGCGCCGATGCGGGCGGGACGGCGGTTGCCGAGACGAGCGTGACGAACGCGATTCCGCACATCGAGGCGACGGACCTGCGCGTCGAGTACACAACGCGGTTCAACGCGACGATCGTGAACATCGAGCCGGAGGACCCGCGCTGGTCGTGCACGGTCGAGCCGGCGCACGCGGTCTGCACCGGTCCCTCGCTCGATCCGGGTTGTCACTGCGTGCGACTGCCCGTCACGCTGCGCGCCGGAGCCGTTCCACGTTCCTTTGGCGTGCTGACGATGACCGTCACGAGCGCGCTGCCGGAGATGTTCACGGTGAACAACCAGCGGGAAACGACGCTCGAAACGTACGAGGAAATCGACGTCACGACGACCGCGGATCGCGGAGCGGGCTCGCTGCGCGCGGCGATCGAGAGCGCCAACCAAACGAGCAACGCCGCCATCAAGATCGCGTTCCGCATCCCGGCGCCCGTGCCGTCCGAAGGATGGTTCACGATCGTCCCGGAAACGCCGCTGCCGGCCATTACCGTGCAGAACGTGTTCGTCGACGGCGCGACGCAGACGGCGTTCACCGGCGACACGAATCCGCTCGGTCCGGAGATCGCCATCGATGGCCGGCTCGCGCATCGCGGCCTGGAGATTCGGTCCGGCTGCGAGTCGCGCGTCGAGCATCTGGCCATCGGCAACTTCGACGAGAACCAGGCGCTCTGGTTCACCGGCGGCCTGTATTGCTCTCTCACCGACTTCTATCTCGAGGGCGCATTCGCGAGGCGCGTGGCGAACAACTACATCGGCGTCGATCCGACCGGCACGCGCGCGTGGCCGAACCTGCGCGGCATTCTTGCGGACGAAGTCATCGGCGAGATCACGGACAATCTCATCCGCGGCAACACGCGCAGCGGCATCTGGATGTGGAGCGGCTCTCTCCGCATCGCGCGCAACCGCATCGAGGCCAACGGCGCGAGCGGCATCCTCCTCGGACCCTTCGTGCAGGCGACGCTCTCCGACAACGCGATCTCGTTTCATCCGCAGATGGGCGTCGCGCTCGTCCGCAGCAACTCCGTCATCGAGCTCCATCGCAACTCGATGATCGACAACGGCGGCCTGGGCATCGACTGCGGACTGGACGGCAGAACTCCCGACGCGCCGCGACAGCCGCGCGCGCCGGTGCTGCTCTCCGCGACGTTCGATCCGAGCGCGAATCAGATGGTCGTGCGCGGTGCGGCGGAGCCGGGCGCGCTGATCGAGCTCTTCGCGAACCGCGGTCCCGACGGCGACGGCGAGCGATTCGTCGGCAGCACCATCGCGCCGTCGACGACCTTCGAGCTCGTCGTGCCCGGCGACTCCTCGGGTCAATGGCTGAATGCGACGGCCACGCAGCGCTCCACTTCGGAATTGAGCAACGCGGTGCTCGTCAAGTGATCACGCCGCCTCTTCGCGTCGCGCGCTCTGCTCGCGCCACAGCGCGGCGTACAGGCCGTTGAGTCCGAGGAGGGAGTCGTGGGTTCCGGTCTCGACGATGCGGCCTTTCGCGAGCACGTGAATGCGCTGCGCGTGCGCGATCGTCGACAGGCGGTGCGCGACGAGCACCGTCATGCGGCGGTGGCGGCCGAGGGTGAGGGTGCGGATCGTCTCCGTGATCGAGCGCTCCGTGATCGAGTCCAGGCTCGACGTCGCCTCGTCGAAGATCATCAGCTCCGGCTCGCGCAGCAGCGCGCGGGCGATCGCCAGTCGCTGGCGCTCGCCGCCCGAGATCTTGATCCCGCCTTCGCCGATCTTCGTGTCGAGACCTTTGCCGCCGCGCTCGATGATCGGCAGCGCCGCGGCCTGGCGCAGCACCTCCGTGCATTGCGCGTCCGTCGCGGTCGGATTCACGAACAGCAGGTTGTCGCGGATCGTGCCGGCGAAGAGCTGCGTGTCCTGCGTCACGAGTCCGATGCGCGTGCGCAGCGCGTCGGGATCGACGTCGTTCAGATCGATCTCGTTCACGCACAGCTTTCCGTGCGACGGACGATACAAACCGACGAGCAGTTTCACCAGCGACGTCTTGCCCGAGCCTGACGGTCCGACGAACGCCACCGTCTCGCCTTCGCGAATCTCGAGGTGGATGTCTTCCAGCGACGGCGTGCTCGCGGACGGATACGTGAACCAGACGCCGTCGAACGAGATGTGGTGCAGCGCGCCGATCGCCACCGGCTGCGCGGGCTTCGGCTCCGGCTCGATTGCCAGCACTTCCTCCAGCTTCTCCATGCTCGCGCGCGCCTCCTGATACTGCGCGATCATCGCGCCGAGCTCCGCGAGCGGCGAGAAGATCGGGAACGAGTAGAAGAAGAGCGCGTAGAACTCGCCGAGGGTGAGGCGGCGGTTGAAGAGGAGCCAGAGCGTGAGGAAGAGGATGCTCGCGCGCGTCGTGTTGATGATCGTGCCCTGCAGAAAACTGTAGAAGCGGAGGAAGCGCACCTTCTTCAGCTCCAGCTCCAGGATGCCCGCGTTCACCTTGTTGAGGCGCGCGATCTCCTGGCCTTCCAGTCCGAGCGACTTCACCAGCTCGACGTTGCGCAGCGTCTCCGTCGTCGAGCCCGCGAGCTCCGCGGTCTGCGTCACGATCGCGCGCTGCTGCGTCTTGATGCGGCGGCTGATGAAGAACATCAGCGTGCCGAGGGACGGCGCGAGGAGGAGGTACACCGTGCCGATCGCCCAGTGCACCGTGAACGCGTAGATCGTCACGAACACGAGTCCGACCAGCGCGATGAACACGAAGTTCACGAAGTTCGTGATCAGCGACTGCGCGTCCGCGCGCGCCTTGTGCATCTTCTGCAGGATCTCGCCCGACCGCTGATCCTCGAAGACCGAGTAGGGGAGCGAGAACGAGTGCGACACGCTGCGCTCGTACAGTTGCGCGCCCGTGCGCTGCGCGATCACGTTGACGAAGTAGTCCTGAAAGTTTTTCGCGATGCGTGACACCAGCGCGACGCCCACGTACGCGAGGAGCAGCAGCAGCACGCCGTGAACGAACTCCTGCGGCGGAAGCACGCCGACTTTCGTCGCGTAGCGGTCGACGATCAGCCGGAACACCTGCGGATCGAGCAGCGAGAAGACCTGGTTGACCGACGCGAGCACGAGCGCGCCGAAGATCAGGCGCTTGTAGCGGAGGAGATACGACGAGAGAAGGCGCACTCCGCGATTATGGCGCGAAGATCCGTGTCGTCCAGCGCGGACGGTCCTTCGCATTCGCAATTGCTACAACAAGGTTCAGGTTCGCGTCCGCCCAGCGCGCGCCGCTCGCGTAGTCGAGCTTCTGATCGGGATTGTCGGCCGCGGAGTGATAGACGTTGCGCAGCCACTCACGCGTGAGCTTCTCGCCGTCGATCTTCGGATCGCGGCTCACGAGTCCGCCCTTGAACGTGATGGCGGGGATGCCTTTCTTCGCGAACGAGTACTGATCGCTGCGGATGAAGCGCACTTCCTCCGGCTGCGGATCCTCCTGCAGCGTGAAGCCGGCGCGCTGTGCTGCATCTTTTGCGAGAGATCCGAGCGTCGAATGCTCCGCGCCCAGCGCGACGAGCGTCTGCATCGGGAAGAGCATCGTCAGCATGTCCATGTTCACGTTCGCGACGATCGGTCCGGCGAGGCCGGGATGCTCCGCGAATGCGAGCGAGCCTTGCTCGCCCTTCTCCTCCGCCGTCACGGCGACGAACGCGATCGAGCGCTTCGGTTTGACGCGCATCGACGCGACCTTCTTCGCGATCTCGAGCAGCGCCGCGATGCCGGACGCGTTGTCGAGCGCGCCGTTGCGCACGCGGTCCGTGCCCTTCGCCGCGAGGCCGAGGTGATCGAGGTGCGCGGTGAGGACGACGAGCTCCTTCGCGAGCTTTGCGTCCGAGCCGCGCGCGACGCCGATCACGTTCGCGCTCGTCGCGTCGCCGAGCGTCGTCGTGACGTGCATCGCCACGCGCGCGGGCATTGCGAACGAGTGTGCGACGCCTTTGTCCGCGTCTGCGAGCAGCGCCTCGAGCGTCATCGGCGCGCCGCGGAAGAGCGCGGTCGTCGCCGCGGGACCGAGCGTAGCGGTCGCGCGGATGCGCGGCTCGTTCTCCATCGGCGCGCCGGTCGCGTCGAGCGCGCGGAAGGACGTCGAGTCCTCCTGCGTCTGAATGCGCGTCCACGCGAAGCGGCGCTCCGTCTCGTTCGTGCGAATCGTCAGGACGCCGATCGCGCCGTGCTCCGCGGCCGTGCGCAGCTTCGTGAATGTATCGGACGCGAGCGCGCGCTCGATCGCCGGAAGGTTCGGCGGCGCGCCGCTGAAAAATGCCACGACCTTGCCGCGCACGTCGACGTTCGCGTAGTCGCGCGGCAATCCGAAGCCAACGTGCACGACCTCCGCATCGACGTCGCTCTCCGCTCGGGGCGCCGCGTTCAGCACGACGTCCTTGCGATGCGCGAACGCGGTGCCGTCGATCGCGAACGACGAATGCGCCGCGTCCAGCTTGAACGTGCGGAACGCGACCGGCTGCAGGCGCGTGTCCAGTCCCGCGGCGTCGAACTGCGCGGCCACGTACGCGGCGGCGATGTCGTAGCCGCGCGTGCCGGCCTCGCGTCCTTCGAGGAGATCGCTCGCCAGGAAGTCGATGTGCGCCTTGATCGCCTGCGCTTGAATCGGCTGGGCATTGATTCCCTGAGCATGCAGCACCGGCACCAGCAACGCGATCGTCATCACCAGTCCGATCACCACCACCGCGCGGCGGACGAACGTGCGGCCGAGGCGGCGCGCGGCGCGGGCGCCGAGGAGGCCGCCAGCCACGCTGCCGATCGTCATGATGACCACGTCGCGCCAGATCACCGCGCCCGCGAGCGCGAAGTACACCGCGGCGATTCCGTTGATGCAGACGGCGAGGATGTTTTTCAGTCCGTTCATTTGATGGAGGTCCGTGAGTCCGATCAGTCCGAGCGCCGCGAGCATGAGGATGCCCATGCCCGCGCCGAAGTAGCCGCCGTAGAGGCCGACGAGAAACTGAAACGCGAAGACGAACGCCACCCAGCCCGGCGTCGGATATTCATGCGCGCGCGCGAGGATGCCCAGGCGCTTCGTGATCATCTCCTGTCCGGCGAGGAGCAGCGTCGCGCCGAGGATGAGGAAGGGGACGATGCGCTCGAAGACGGACGACGGCGTGCGCAGCAGAATCCATGCGCCGAGCGCGCCGCCGAGGAACGACGGGATCACGAGCAGCAGCAGCCAGCGGCGGATCGTCGACAGCTCCTGGCGATAGCCGTACGCCGCCGCGAGCGAGCCGGGCCACAGCGCGACAGCGTTCGTCGCGTTCGCCAGGATCGGATCGCGTCCCATCCACACGAGTGCGGGGAATGAGATGAGCGTGCCGCCTCCGGCAATCGAGTTGATCGCGCCCGCGATCACGGCGGCGGTGAAGATCACGAGCGTCGCGATCGTCACTTCATGCCTTCGACGACATACAGATCGGACAGCGCGCGGATCGCGTTGTACGCGTACGCATTCGCGTCCGGCGTGACGATCACCGGCGCGATGCGCGTCACGCCCGCGGGATCGGAAGGCGTGAACTCCTTCCAGAGCTCGCGCGCGCCGGTGGCGACCGTGATGCGCGTGATGCGCGCCGGCAGCGCGGTCGGCGTATAGACGAAGAGCGATGTGCCGTCGGCGGACCATTGCATCGGAATCTCTCCCTTCTCCGCGCCGGCGAGCGGCGCGCCGCCGCTGCCGTCGATGGCGTAGAGCAGGATCGATTCCTCCGCCGACATGCCGGCGACGATGCGCCCGTCCGGCGACACCGCGAACGCGCGCGCGCCCGCGCTCCAGACGTTGCCCGGCGACACCGGCTTCGCGGTCTCGTCCAACGTGTCGATGAGGTAGAGGCGGTAGCCGCTGTTGTCGAGCGCGGCGACGACGATCGCGCGACGCGAGTCGGGGAGCCACGCCGCGCCCGCGTCGAACGCGCCCGCGATCTTCAGCTCGCGCGGCTCGCCCGTGCCCGTGGGGATGAGCGCGAGCTTGCCGTTCTGATGGACGAGCGCCCACTTGCCGTCGGGCGAGAGCCCGTCGCCCATGCCGTCGCCGAGGCGAACGGGAGTCGGCGTGTCGGCGTGGCGGAGGTAGACCGAGTACTTCGGCCCGCCGCCCTCGCGCGTCTCGCTGAAGAGAATCGTGCGGCCGTTGGGGGAGAGGTCCGCGAGGATGGACCAGTCGAGCCACGAGATGTCGCGCTCCGGTTCTTCTGGTGTGAGTAGTGTTGCATCCGCACTCGCTCCACTTCCCGGCTTCCACACCAGCGCCGCGCGCCACACGCCGTTCGACATCAGCACCTCGCCTTTCGGCGACACGTCGAACATGCGAATTGCGCCGGTGAGCCGGCTGACGAGCCGCGTCGCGCCCGTCTCCACGTTCACCGCGAACAGCGCGGGCGGCGACGAGTCCGGCGTGCCGGAGATGTAGATCTCCTTGCCGTCGCGCGACCACGTCATGCCGGTCACGCCGCGTCCCCAGCCCTTCGCGATCGTCACCGGATTGCCGCGATCGATGATGGCGAGGTCGTACTGTCCCTGCGACGGCTCGATGATCGCCAGGCGCTGGCCGTCCGGCGAGACGCGCAGGTCGCGCATGTAGTGCGCCGTGTCGTAGCGCACCGTGCCGATCGGATACTCGACGCGATTCTTGTCGCCGACCTGGCGGATGATCGCGAGGTTCGTTCCGTCCGGCGACCAGTCCGCGGCCGCGACGTTCTCTGCGATCTCGCGCGGCGTTCCGCCCGCGAGCGGCACGCGCGCGAGCGTGCCGAGGTTCGTCACGCGGTCGCGGCGGAGGAGGACGGCGAGCTCCGTCGACTGCGACACCGCCAGCACTTCCGCGTCGCTGATGCCG
>DATELS010000189.1:0-2755 GCA_035276365.1 Thermoanaerobaculia bacterium | reverse complement strand
CGAGATCGCGGCCAGCGCCTCCCCACCCTGCGCGAGTCGCGCCTGGTGGTATTCCGCGATGTTGACCCCCGCTCCGCCCAGCAGCGTGCCCACGCGGCCGATGACGCCCGGCACGTCATTGTTCGTGAGAACGATCAACGTCTGACGCGGGGTGACGTCGACATGGAAGCTGCCGATTCGCGTTAGGCGGGGCGCTCCGTCGGGCGACGCGCTGCCGGCGACCGCCAGCTCCTGCATCCCGCCCGAGAGCGCCACTTCGATCGAGAACGCCGGCGCCGCGGCGGCCTCGGACACCGACAGCTCGAGGCCACGTCCCTCGGCCAGTGTGCGCGCGTTGATCAGATTCAGTCGATCCGTCTCGACCACACCGTCCAGCACACCGACGGCCGCGGCGGAGAGAAGAAGATCGCCGGCGTCGACCAGTGCGCTGCCGCAGCGCAGCGCCAGCCGGCGCACGGCGCGGAGTCCCTGGTCGGCGAGGATGGCGCGCGTGACGGTCGCCGCGCGCTGTGCCACGAGCATCGCCGGCTGCACTTCCCGCCAGCGGCCGTCGCCTAACGACACGGAGGCGACGTTGATCGACCGCGACAGCTCGCCCTCGAGCAGCGCGTCCCGTACCGCGCGGCACACGTCCACGGCAACGTTGCGCTGCGCCTCGGCCGTGGACGCGCCGATGTGCGGCGTCAGCACCACGTTAGGCGCCTTGCGAATCGGATGGTCGGCGGCGAGCGGCTCGCTCTGGTAGACATCGAGCGTCGCGCCTCGCACGTGCCCGCTGTCGAGCGCGGCCATGAGCGCCTGATCGTCGACGATGCCGCCGCGGGCGAGATTCGCCACGATCGACCCGGGACGCAGCAACGTCAGCTCGCGTCGGCCGATGAGCCCTTTGGTCTCATCGTTCAGCGGCGTATGCACCGTGACGATGTCTACTTCCTCGAGGAGCGCGTCGAGGGTCGCCGCGCGTCTCACCCGCAGCGCTCGAAACCGATCGTCCGAGATGTACGGATCATAGCCGACCACTTCCATGCAGAACGCCTGGGCTCGCGCCGCGATCTCGCTGCCGATGCGTCCGACACCGACGATGCCGAGCGTGCGGCCTTTCAGCTCGCTGCCGAGCAATTGCGAGCGATCCCATTTCCCGTCGCGCATCGATTGCGTCGCGTGCGGAAGATGTCGCAGCAGCCCGATCATCACACCGAAGAACAGCTCGGCGACGGCAACGGTATTACCCGCCGGCGCATTGATCACCGCGATGCCGAGCGCCGTCGCGGTGTCGAGCGCGATGTTGTCCACGCCGACGCCCGCTCGACCCACGACTCTCAACTTCTTCGCGGCGCGCAGCAATTCCTCGGAGATGCGCGTCGCGCTGCGTCCAACGATCGCGTCGTAATCGCCGATGCGCGCGAGCAGCTCCGGCTTGGGCAGCGTCGGGACTTCGTCGACTCGAAGTCGCGGCTCGGCCTCGAGTAACTGAACGCCTTCGGGATCGATTTCGTCGGTGACGAGGACGCGCAGGGACATGATGAACGGTCGAGTGCCTGGTATGGGACAATAGGGAATCGCCTCAACGAAGTGTCACCATATTCGGCGACTTTCGCTACGACGGTCCGGACCGACACCTCGGATCGGCGTCTTCCGTAGGAGATAATGACCGCGAGTGCGTGACGCGAGACGCCGCTGGCTCGTGTTGCTTCTGCGATCTGGAACAGCTGCTGCGTAGTGGTCGAGTATCAGGATGTAGCCCATGAGCAATCGCACACGAGCGGTATCGACAATGCGAAGTCAGGCGCGCCCTGACGAAATCCTGCGCGTCGGGTTTGGTCGCTTGCTCGTGTCGCACATTCGTCAGACTGAACAAAGACGTTTCCGGAAGTCGACGCGCATCGGGATCGGGTTGGTCATCGCGGCGAGCTTTGCCTTCCTGTTGCCGAGCACCGCGAGCACGCGGATGGCGCAACCCGCCGTGGCGCATCGCGTGCTGACGCCGATGTCGCTCGACGGCATGGCGCGCGAGGTGGTCTATCTCGTGAACCTCGAGCGCGCGCAACACGATCTGCCGCCACTCCGCGTGAATGAGCGTCTCATCGAGGGAGCCAAGCTCCAGGCGCAGCAGATCGCCGCGACCGGGGTGCTCGAGCACTTCATACTTGGCGCCCCCTACCCGACGCCGAGCATCCGCGCCGAGGTGGCTGGATACGCGTGGAACGCGCTCGGCGAGAACCTCGCGCTCGGATACGCCGACGCGCCGAGTGCCGTCGCGGCATGGATGCGATCACCCGGGCATCGCGCGAACATTCTCGGCAACGGCTACAGCGAGACGGGCGTCGTGCTCACGTCGGACCGCCAGGGTCAGTTGATCTTCGTCCAGACGTTCGGATCTCCAGAGTAATCTCGCGCTCTGTGTTGGTTCCCTAACGAGCGGCCATTCGCCACTCGAGCATCCGAGCACCATTCCAATAACGAACGCAGAACACGCAGGTTGACGCAGAAGACGCTGTGGTTCTTGTGCCGTACAGCGTCATCTGCGTTTATTTCTGCGTCTTCTGCGTTTTTGTTTCAGTCCCTCAAGGAACTTTGGGAGAGTTTCACCGCGGAGGGCGCTGAGTGCACGGAGGGACGCGGAGGACAAGACAGGAATCCCGACGATCCTAGCCAGAGGAACATGGATTACGCGGATCAAAACCGGATCTCTCCGAGTTCAGGGGCGACTCCGATCGCTAGAGCCGATCTCTTCATGAAAGACCCCGGTCAGCTT
>DATELS010000188.1:0-2166 GCA_035276365.1 Thermoanaerobaculia bacterium | reverse complement strand
ACGCTGTCCGCGGCCGCGGAGCTCAAGCTCAACCTCGACTGCACCGGACCGCGCGTCCTGCGCGCCTCCTATGACCGCAACGTCAACCAGTTGACGATCGTCTTCTCGACCGAGGTGAAGCCCGAGACGCTCACGACGGGCGCGACCGGCACGGTGCAACTCGTGCTGAACGACGGCAGGGTCGTCGGCGGCACGATCAATGTCAGCGGCGCCAACGCGGTTATGACTCCGGCCGAGAACCTCGGCACGAGCACGTTCACGCTGAAGGTGACGCGCGACGTCGAGGACAAGCAGAACCGCAAACTCGAGGCACCGCACACGCAACTCTTCGCCTTCGGCGACGACGGAGAAGATCTCAAGCCCGGCGAAGGCTTCATCAGCGGCGAGGTCTACGACGCCACGACCGGCCGTCCACTCGCCGGCGCGGACATCAGCATCGAAGTCCCCGCCGCCGCGTTCTCGCGCCGCGTCGGCACGCTCTCGACTGCCACCACGCAGTCGGTCACGAAGACGAGCGACGCGCGCGGCCGCTACACGACCGCATTGCCGGAAGGCGCACACACCATCCGCGCCTCCGCCAATGGCTACACGACGGTGTGGCGCCAGATCATCGTCCCCGCCGGCGCAGGGGTGATCCCGATCGACATCCGCTTGACGCGTCGCGGCGAGACGAAGACCGCATCGAGCGGTGCACTGTCACTCGTGCACGGCGGCACCAACGCCGTCACGCGCCGCGTAGAGCTGACGGTTCCGTCGCTCACGAGCGGCGCGACCGTCACGCTCACTTCGACCGGCGCGCAGTCGCTCGCCGGCCTCTTGCCCCTCGGCTGGTCGCCGCTTGCATCCGCGGAGATCGTATCCAGCGCGGCCACGCTCGGCGCATCGACGCTGAGCTTCGACGTTCCCGCCGCGGACATCACCGCCGCCGCACAGACGCTGACCGCTGTCCGCTACGACGACTCGCGCGATGAATGGCGCGTCGTCGTGCCGGTGGTCAACATCTCGAACGGCAAGGCGAGCTTCGCCATCTCCGCATCGGGCGCCTACGCGCTCGTCTACGCCGACCGCCGCCCCGGTCTGGCCACGCCCGCGCAGGCGAGCGCCGGCGCGCCGCTGGCCGGCGTCGCCGATCCTTGCGCCACCGGCACCTGCCCGGCCATGGTCGCGAAGAACTTCCCCCTCAGCCCCGACGTCGTGCTCCCGACGGGCAGCACGGTAGCGACGCTCAACATCGACGGCACCGCAACTCATGTCTATCCCAGCGGTACCGCGGTACAGGCGTACATCGATGAGGAGCTGCGCCTCGCCGACGGTGGACGCGAGCTCCCGACGCCGTTCGCCACCGATCTGCTGCTCTATCGCGATCTCGCCGGCAACGACGGCATCGCCGCCTTCAACCTCGCGCCTTCACCGCGCGCAGCAGAGGTCTTCCTCGAAGTCGGCTTCGACCACATCCGCATCCTCCCGTATCCGGGACGACTCGATCGCGGCACGCTCATCGGCCCCGAAGGCGGACGCGTTCCCGCGGACGAGAAGGTAACGGTCGAGATCCCGACCGGCGCCACGCAGGACGCGCTCCGCGCCACTGCCTCGTCGATCGCCGATCCGAGTTCCCTCGGCCCGATCGCCGGCTACACGATCGTCGGCGGCTTCCAACTCACGCTGCAACGCGCGAACGAGCCCGCGCCGGCGGACGTCGATGGCGACGGCGTCATCGATCCGATCGCCGGCGTCGAGCTCTCCAAGCCCGCGCGCGCGACGTTCACCGTCGACGCCTCGAAGCTGCCCGCGGGCACGCCGCAGCTCATCCTCGCCGAGTTGCTCGAGACCACGCCATTCAAGAACCGCGTCTTCCGCCTGGCGTCGGAGATGACTTCGCTCGACGCGTCGCGTTGGACCACGAAGTCCATCGATCGCAACGTGCTCCCCGTGGATGGCGTGATCCGCGAAGGACGCTACGTTCTCCTCGCCGCGCAAGCACCGATCGCATTCGCACGCGGAGTGGTGAAGTACGGCAACGGTGTGGCCGCGCGCGACGCGCGCGTGTCGACGAATGGACTCGGCGTCGCCGATCTGTCGCGCGTCTCCGGCATCTTCAACGTGCCGGTCGCCGCGACTCCGGCCGCGCCGTTCACGCTCACGCCGCGCACGGTCGCACTCCGCGAC
>DATELS010000187.1:0-3432 GCA_035276365.1 Thermoanaerobaculia bacterium | reverse complement strand
CAGTGCAACGCGACGCGACCGCGAACGTGACGTTCCTTCCCTACCAGCCGCGCGAGCTGCTGAGCCGCAGCCTCTCCGCGCCGGACGTGCATCTCGTGTCGCTGCAGCCGCAGCTCGAAGGCTTGATCGTGCCGAGCAAGTTCTACGGCGCGCTCGCGGTCGGGCGTCCGGTAATCTTCATCGGCGCACGCGACGGCGAGGTCGCGCGCATCATCGACCAGCATCGCTGCGGACGCGTCGTCGCTCCGGGCGACGTCGATGGACTGACCGCGGCGTTACGCGAGCTCGCGGAACATCCGGACGAGGCGCGGGCGATGGGAGCGCGCGGCCTCGATGCGTATCGCGCGCACTTCGCGCCGCACCATGCGTTCGCGGCGTGGGAGCGCGTGCTCGAAGAGGCGGCGTCATGACGCGGCTCGTGCGGCGCGCGTACCTCTACGGCATCGCCGTGCTCACCGCGCTCGGCGCGATCGCATTCGCCGCATCGCCGGGACTCGCGCGCGACGTCGGGCCGCCGAAGGATGCGGATGCGCTCGCGCGGTGGATCGCGATGCATCCCGCGGACTGGGTCGCGGCGAGCGCGATGACGGAGCTGGCGCTCGACACGTCGGTGCCCCAGCGCATCGAGCTGTGGCACGCGTCATACGAGCTCGCCGATCGGCTCGCGCCGCGCAGGCCGAACGTGCCGGCCGCATTCATGCGCGCGGGACTCTTTCACTGGTCCGAGCTCGACGCGAGCGATCGCAAGCAAGTGCTCGACGCCGCGGCGCCGCTGCTGCGCGAGCCGGTCGTCTTCAGCCGCCTCTACTCGCATCTCTTCGACCTCACGCACGACTTCGCGTACCTGCGCCGCAACGCACCGGCGACGCGCGAGGCGCTGTCATGGCTGAGCGAGCTCGCCGTGACGAACGGTCTCTTTCACGAATATCGCGAGCTGCGCGAGGCGGAGCGGCGCGAGCGGTGGAACGCGTTTCAGAAGATGAGTCCGACCGCGCATTCGACGGAGCTCATCGACTTGCTTCCGCCGCATCTCGATGCGCGCGACGAGCCGCTCGTCCGCGCGCTTCTCTCCGCGCTCGAGCGCGCGCCGTTCGACGCGCAGCGCACGAGTCGCAACGCGGAGAGTCTCGCGCTGTACGCGATGCGCAATCGCGTTCAACCTCTCGAGTCACTCGCACCGCTCATCGAGACGCAGGGCGGCTTGAGCGAGCCGACGCGCGCGCGGCTCGCGCTGGCGATCGGCAACGTCGGACTCGCGTCGAAGGCCGAGATCACGAACTCGACGCGCACGCCGGAGTGGGCGCCGTATCACCTCGAGCGCGCGCTGTACGAGGCGCGCACCGGCGATCGCGCGATCGCGGAGGCGTACCTCACGCGCGCGGCGCTCATCCGCATCGACGTCTCCGGACTGTCGACCGCGGAGCAGATCGCGCGGCTGATCGGCAAGACCGACGACGCGGCGCGCTATCACGCGAAGCTCCTCGAAGAGGCGCGCGCGCCGCGACAGTGGACGGAGACCTGCAGCGAGAACGAGCTCTGCGAGCGCGCGCTGACGACGCAGTACGTGCCCGACACCGAGCGCATGATTCGCATCACCGCGAATGTCGTGCAGTCCGATCAGACGCCACCGTATCTCGAGGTCTACGTCGACGACGCGCTCGTCAACGAAGGCGCGGTGCGCAACGCCGCGATCTTCGAGATGCCTACGACGCCGGGGCTGCATCGCGTCGAAGTGCGGCTCGTCAATCGCTGGACGCGCAATCGCATTCAGCGTCGCGTGCGCTTGTCGTAGTCGACCGTCGCCACCGCCGCGCCGGCGATGACCGCGAGCGTCGCGGGATTCGAGGGGATGAAGAAGTTGAAGTCGAACAGCGAGTGCACCGCGGCGACGGTGAGGCTCGCCAGCGCGGCGGCCTGATACGCGCGGCGGCGCCACGAGAAGCTGCGCGCCTCTTTCCCGAACGTGAGGCGCACGAGCGTCACGTAGCCGCCGATGAGCGTCACGAGCGCGATCACGAAGCCGAGGGTGCCGGCGGTTGCGGCGATCTCGAGGAAGTCGTTGTGGGCGTGGTGATAGATCTTCTGCAGGTCCGCGGTCTGCTCCATCGACGCCACGCGATGGAACGTCCCCAGTCCGCTGCCGAAGACGGAGAAGCGCTGCCACACGCCCGTCGCCGCGGAGATGCCGATGCGGCGTCCGACGAGCGTCTCGCGCTCGAACTGATTGGGGACGAAGCGCGCCACCGTGCGCTGCGTGCCGAGAAACATCACCAGCGCGACGAGGAGCGCGAGGGCGGCGGTGGCGGCGAAGCCGATGCGCGCGACGCGACGTCCGGGCAGCATCGCCGCGACGACGAAGAGACCGGTGCCGAGGGCGAGCAACGCGCCACGCGATTGCGCGAGGAGAATGCCCGCCGCGCAGCAGATGGTCGCGATCAGCGCGAAGCCGACGGTGAAGATCCCGTGCTCGAGGAGGTTCATGAAGCGGCGCGAGAGCGGCACCTCCTCATCGCCCGAGACGTGCCACTTCGTCGCGACGAGAAACAGCGCCAGCGGCAGCACGATGGCGAGGTAGTGCGCGAAGTGATTGGGATTCACGAACGTGCCGGTGACGCGGTTGAAGATCAGCCGATTCACCCAGCCCCAGATCTCGTAGCGCTGCAGCGCCGCCTCGCGCAGTCCGTAGATCGATTCGAACACCGCGGTCCCGCAGAGCACGCACGCGAGCGCGACGCGGCGCTCCGGCGAGCGGATGAGCTGCGACGCCGTGATGAACGCGCCGTAGAGACCGAGGAGGCGGAAGAGCTCGAGGAGGGTATCGCGAGGATCGACGGAGATCGGATGCGCGGCGGATGTCTGCACACCTGCACCGATGGCGATGCGCGACGCGCGACTCCAAAGCTCCTGCGACTCCGGCGACGCGACGCCGAGCACCGACGCCGGCAGCGGCACGAGCTGCAACGCGCCGAGCGCGAGAAACACGAGCGCGCCCGTGCTCCAGAGGATCCAGGGCCGCGTCGGCTGTGCGCTGTTGTTGCGATCACGCGTCGCGTACAACCGGATCAGCACCGCGATCGAAGCCAGCACGAGCGGCACGACGACCAGCGGCACCCGCGCCCGCGGCACGACGGACCCAAACGGCAACGGCAACCACGCCAGCCACGCAAACAGCACGAGCAGCAACGCGCGCTCTGCGCCCGGAACCCAACGCTGCATCGGCATGGAGGCGGGCATTGTAGCGCTCGCGCCGCTCGCGCAGGCTCGGAGGCGCAGAGGCTCATGGGCTCGGACGCTCGGAGGCTTCAAGTCTCAAAGTCGCAAAGTCTCAAAGGTCTCACAGTCGCATAGGAGTGCTGCGCGACTTGCGTCTCTGCGCCTGTGAGCCCATGCGCCTCTGCGCCTATGACCTCTCCTCTTTGCGACTTTGAGACT
>DATELS010000186.1:0-5303 GCA_035276365.1 Thermoanaerobaculia bacterium | reverse complement strand
GCGACAGCGGCGGCATCTCCATCACATCGAGGTCGAGCCGCTCGCGCACGCTCATCGGCAGGTTCGCGCGCGCGGTGACGAGCACCTCGACGCGCGGATGCCGCGACTTGAACGCGGCGATGTCGCTCGCGAGGCGATGCGCGTCGGCACATTCGTCGAGTCCATCGAAGAGACAGAGCAGACGATCGTCCGCGACCGCGCGATACGTCTTCGCGCTCAGCGAGCAGTAGCGGCGCATCTCGCCGAAGACGTGCTCGTCGACGTCGCCCGCGGAGACGGTCCGCAGCGGCAACACGACCGGCACCTTCGCGCGCTTCGGATCGCGCAGCAGCGCGTTCGCCTCCTTCTCCGCGATGTGATGGAGCAGCGTCGTCTTGCCTTCACCAAAACGGCCGAGGATGAGGATGCCGTGCTTCGCGCCGGCGCGGGCGTCGTCCTCGATCTCGGGACGCTCGACGTACACGGGCGCGATCGCGACGGATGCGAGTCGCGTCTGCAGCATGCGCGCGTACGCGACGAGTTGCCGCGCCTGTCGCGACGTCAAAAGCAGAAGGCGCAACCGCAGCGACGTCGTCGCGCTCTGCAGCAGCACGACGTCCTGCGGACGCAGCCGGCGCTCGACGAGGATGAGGATGATCACCGCGCCGAGAAGCTCCGTCGCGAGATTGAGAAGAAGGCTCGACCAGTTGCCGGTACCGAGGAGGAAGGCGAGAACGATCAGCGCGACGGAGAGCGCGGTCAGCGCGCCGTACAGTGCGAGCGACGGCGGCCTCGCCGGAGTCTCCGGCGGCGTGACCGGTTGCTGCGCCGGAAGTTGCGACATGGCTATCGCCCGCGCGCGCCGAGCTGTTCCAAGACCGAGGGCAGCGTCGCGCGCGTTGCGCCGGCGCTGGTTGCGCGTTTGCGCGGTGTTCCCGCAATCGCCGCGGCGATGCGCGGCACCGCATCCGGCACGCGCGGCGCGAGCGTCTCCGCGTGATCCTGAATGAAGCGCGTGCTCACGAGCCCCTCGCGAAACGCGGGATGCGTGACCACGCGCCGCAGCCACGAGAGATTCGTCGTCGTGCCGAGGACGATGTACTCGCGGATGGCGCGCGAGAGACGGTCGATACATGCGTCGCGATCTTCCGCGTAGCAGATCAGCTTCGACAGCATCGGATCGAAGCGCAGTCCGATCTCCGAGCCGCGCGTCACGCCCGCGTCGACGCGCACGCCCGCGCCGGACGGCTCGCGATACGCAGCGATGGTTCCGCTTTGCGGGAGAAAGCGATCGTCCGGATCTTCCGCGTACACGCGCACCTGAATGGCGTGGCCGCGCTGGCGCAGCTCGTCCTGCGTCCACGGCATCGGCTTGCCCGACGCGACGCCGAGTTGCGCGCGCACGAGATCGACTCCCGTCACGAGCTCCGTCACCGGATGTTCGACCTGCAGCCGCGTGTTCATCTCGAGGAAGTAAAACTCCCCTTCCGGCGTGACGATGAACTCGACGGTTCCGGCGTTCTGATATTCGACGCCGCGCGCCGCCGCGATCGCCGCCTTGGCCATGCGCTGGCGCAGCTCGTCCGAATAGCGCGGCGCGGGCGTCTCCTCGATCACCTTCTGATGTCTGCGCTGAATCGAGCAGTCGCGCTCGAAGAGATGAACGATGTTGCCGTGCGCGTCGCCGAAGATCTGGAACTCGACGTGACGCGGCTCCTCGATGTAGCGCTCGAGGAGCAGACGATCGTCGCCGAATGCCTTCGTCGCCTCGCGTCGCGCGGACTCGATCGCGGGCAGCAACTCCTCCGCCGCGCGCACGATCTTCATGCCCTTCCCGCCGCCGCCCGCGGATGCCTTGACCAGCAGCGGCAGGCCGATCTTCTCCGCTTCGCGCGACAGCGTCGCGTCGCTCTGATCGTCGCCGTCGTAGCCCGGCACGACGGGGACGCCGAGGGATTGCATGAGATGGCGCGAGTGGGCCTTCGAGCCCATCGCGGAGATTGACTTCGCCTTCGGTCCGACGAAGACGATGCCCGCGTCTTCGCACGCGGCGGCGAGCTCCGCGCGCTCGGAGAGAAATCCGTAGCCGGGATGCAGCGCCTGCGCGCCGGTCCTGCGCGCGGCGTCGATGACGCGATTCACGTCGAGATATGAAGGGCCGAGGGAAATGGTCTCGTCGAAGAAGCGGCGGGTGAAGCTCGTGTCGTCGCCGTCCGCGTGCGCGAGCACGGAGACGATGCCCATCTCGCGGCACGCGCGCGCGATGCGCACGGCAATCTCGCCGCGGTTGGGCACAATCAGTTTTTCAAAATCCACGGCGCGAGCTCCTTTCTGAGGAACGCCTGCATGCCCGTCTGTCCCTCTTCCGACACGCGCCGCGCGGCGATCGCCTCGATCGTGTACGGCACCGCATCCGCGAGCTCGTGCGACGCGACATGCGCGATCAGCTTCTTGCACTCGCGCACCGCCTCGGGTCCCGACGTCTTGAGCTGCGTGACCGTTTCGTAGACCGCGGCGTCGAGCTCCTGCGGCGTGTCGACCACGCGATGCACGAGTCCGATCTGCTGCGCGCGCTCGGCGTTGAAGCGCTCACCGGTGAGGAACAGCGCGCGCGCATGCGACTGGCCGATCTTGCCGATGACATACGGCGAGATCACCGCCGGCAGAATCCCCAGCTTCACTTCCGACAAACCGAACTGCGTCTCGCGCGCGGCGATGGCGATGTCGCACACGGACACGAGTCCGACTCCGCCGCCGATCGCAGCGCCGTGAATGCGTCCGACGAGCGGCACCGGACACTCGTTCATGAGCGCGTACATCTTCGCGAGCTGCGAAGAGTCGCGCACGTTCTCGTCGCGCGTGTACGACACCATGCGCGACATCCAGTTCAGGTCCGCGCCGGCGCAGAAGTTCTTGCCCGTGCCCTGCAGCACGACCGCGCGGATCGCGGCCGCGTCGATGCTCGAGAAGAGATCGACCGCCTCCGCGATCAGCTCATCGTTGAACGCGTTGTGGACTTCGGGACGGTTGAGGGTGACGGTCAGAACGCCGTCGTTCGATTCGAGAAGAAGCGTCTTGTACGCCATAGGCGGCGCATTGTATTTCGACGCGTCTCACCTCACCGAGCGGCGTTTCGCGCCGTGCGCCTCGCCGAACGTCGGCGTGAACGTGTAGCGCGGATCGCTGCCGACGCCCGACACCGGCTCGAACTTGAGCGTGAGCGCGTTCGGCACCGTCGTCGCCATCGCGACGAACGTCGCGGTCGTGTTCGCGGCGATGTCGTGCGTCATGGAGATGCCCGTTCCGCTCAGCGTCACGCGCACGGGTGTGTCGAACGTCTTCACCGTCACGCTCACCGGTCCGGTCTTCGTCGCCACGAACTTGAAGAAGTCGACGTCGCTCTGCGAGCAAAGCGCGGCGCTCACGGCCTGTCCCGGCACGAGGTTGCCGTACGCGTTCGCGGCGCTGTCGTTCGCTTCCTGAATGTCGACGCACGGCGGCGCGGCGCCGACCGACGTCACGAGCACGGCGCTCTGCGGTCCCTGCGCGACGCTCGTTCCCGCGACGCGCACGCGATACGTGCCCGGCGTCGCGTTCGCGATCTCGACTTCCTCGACGTTATCGACGGTGTTCACGCCCCGCGTCGCGGCGTTGTCGGGCTTCGTCTTGTCGAGCACATACGGCCGCACGGTGTTGCCCGCGGGATCGATGACGCTGAGATCGAGATCATTGACGAGCGCCTTCGGCGCGATGTCGTCATTGGGCAGCGGCGGGATCGACGGGTCGGGCCAGTTGAGCAGCACGCGCAGCTTCTGCGTCTGCGGCACGGAGATCGAGATCTCCTGCGACTGTCCCTGCCCGATCGTGAGGTTGCGGATGCGATCGCCCTTGCCCGCGTCGGCGAGAATGATGTCCACCGCATTCTTCGCGTTCACGAGTCCGAAGCCGTACGTGTAATCCGGACCGGGATTGCCGAGGTCTTCGGCGCCGGCGAGGAGGAGCGCCTTGAGCTGCGCCGCCTTCGGCGAGCTGCCGAATGTCTTGCGCCACTGTTCGGTGAGAATCGCGGCGATGCCCGTGACCGCGGGCGACGACATGGACGTGCCGCTGTTGCGCGCGTAGCTGTTCGTCGGCACGGTGGAGAAGACCTGGAAGCCGCGCGCGACGAGATCGGGCTTGACGCGTCCATCCTTCGCCGGACCGCGCGAGCTGAACGGAACGATCGACGGCGGGATCGTTGTCGACACGAGCGCACCGACCGTGACGACGTTCTTCGCCGCGGCGGTGACGCCGATGGTGTCGAACGGCAGCGTGTCGTGATGCCGCGTCTTCTCGCAGCCGCCGTTGCAGTTCGCCGGGCAATCGGTGCCGCTGCCATTGAGCGAGTAGCAATACGTTTTCGACGTGACGGTGTCGCCGTTGTCGTCGGTGTGGAAGTGATCGAAGAAGGTCTGGAACGACGGCGGCGTGCCGTCGTTGCCCGACGAGTGCACGAAGAGGATGTTCTTCTCGATCGAGATTTCGTCGAGCGGCGACGCGACGACGAGGTCGTATGCGCCATAGAAGCGATCGAGGTCGGTCCACACAGGCAGACCCGCGTCGGTAGTCCAGCCGAGGACGAAGCCCCAGGAGTTGTTGTCGGCGACGACGCCGAGGGGCGCGAGCTGCTCGTCTTTGAGCGAGAGGAACTCGAGATCGTCCTGTCCGCACGTGACGCAGAACTGATGAATGGTGACGCTCGGCGCCATGCCCTTCGCCGCGGGTTGGATGCCCGCCGCGCCGATCGTGCCCGCGACGTGCGTGGCGTGCTGCTTGTCGCCGAATGTGCCGCCGGAGGCGTGCACGTTCAACCTTCCCCCGAACTCCGGATGTGTCGCCTGCGCCTCGGCCAGCTCGAAGAGAGACACGACGACGCCCGCGCCGCTGAGGTTGTACGGCGCGCTGTAGAGCTCCGTGACGTGCGAGAGCGCCGCGGACTCGGCGTTGTCGGCTTCGACGCGGAAGCGGCGCGGCCCCGCGATGGCGAAGACGCGATCGTCGCTCGCGAGCGCGTCGAGCGACGCGCTCGCGACTTTGACGGTGATGCGATGCGACGGCGCGTAATGCGTCGCGAACGGATCGACGAGCGCGGCGCCCGCGGAGAGGATCGCCTCGCGCGCGTCGTCGAACGGAACGTCGCGCTGGAAGACGACGTTGAGCCGCGCCCATGACGCGCCGCGCACGGCTTCATGCAGGGCGGCGGCCTCGATCTTCTTCTGCGCGGTGAACGGCTCGATGGAGAGGATGCGCGCATCAGCGATGCGCGCGTTGTCGGCGACGCGCGC
>DATELS010000185.1:0-7258 GCA_035276365.1 Thermoanaerobaculia bacterium | reverse complement strand
CAGCGGAAGGATCGACGCCTCGCCTTCGTCGCCGAGCTCCGAGACGCGCGGAAAACCGTACGTCGCGCCGAGTCCCGCGAACGCGTGAAAGTGCCGCGCCAAACGACGCATCGACTCGGCATCGATCGCGTCGAGCAGCGGCACCATCTCCTGCAGTCGCACCCGCGAGGTTTCCCGGAACCGCTCGCGCAGTTCCTCCAGCACGGGATCGCTCATGTCTCGAGAAGCTCGGTCAGCTCGCGCGCGAGCGTCAGCGGATTGAAGGGCTTCGTGATGATGCCTTGCGCGCCGAGGCGCTGCGCCTCCGCGGCCATGCTCTTCGCGGTGAGAAACACGATCGGAATCGACGCCGTGTCCGCGCACGCGCGCAGCGCCTGAAACGTCGCCGCGCCGTCCATGCCCGGCATCATCATGTCGAGGAGGATGAAGTCAGGGTGATCCGTCTTCGCGCGCGCGACTCCTTCCTCGCCGCTCGACGCCTCGATGACGCTCATCCCGCCGACGCGGCCGAGGCTGAGGCGCGCGACGTAGCGAACGTCGTCTTCATCGTCGACGACCAGCACCTTCACGCGAGCTCTCCCGTCGTCACGCGCGCCATGGGCACGCGGAACCAGAACGTGCTCCCCTCGCCTTCCGTGCTCTCGACGCCGACCGAGCCGCCGTGCTGCTCGATGATCGCGCGGCAGATCGCCAGTCCGAGTCCCGTGCCCGACTTCGAGCGCGCGTCGCCGGAGTCGATCTGCTGGAAGCGCTGGAAGAGCTTCTTCTGCGCGTGCTGCGGAATCCCCACGCCGCGATCGCGCACGCGAATCTCGACGAACGCATCGACCACGCGCGTGCTGACGGTGACCACGCCACCTGCATGCGAGAACTTGACGGCGTTCGACAACAAGTTGACCAACGCCTGCGTCAGCCGCGCCGCATCGCCCGACACGAGCGCATCCAGCGACTCGATCTCGAGCGTCACTCCCGCCTCGGCCGCGATCGCGGCGACAGAGGCGATCGAGTCGTCGAGGATCGGCTGGAGCGGCACGGTGCGCACGTCGAAGGTCGCCTTGCCTTCGTCGAGCTTCTCGAACTCGAGGAGGTCGTTGATGAGCGTGACGAGCCGGACGCTGTTTCGCTCCGCCACACTCACGACCTTCGCCGCCTCGGCATTCAACTCGCCCATCACACCCGCGGCGAGCAGTCCGAGGGAGCCGTGGATGGACGTGAGCGGCGTGCGCAGTTCATGACTCACCGTCGCGACGAAGTCCTTCTTCATCCGCTCGACTTCCTCGCGCTCGGAGACATCGAGCACGTGCGCGGCGAAGTGCCGCGTGCGATCGCCCGCGTCGAACTCGAACACGGAGAGCTCGCACACGAACGTCTCGCCGTTCGCGCGGACCGCGTTCCACTCGGTGACGCGTCCGATGATCTCGCCGCGTCGCCTTGCGTCGTCGAACGCATCGCCGAACAGCACCGCGATCTGCGCGCCGATCAGCGACGGCGACGTCGAGCCGAACATCCGCTCCGCCGCGCGATTCATCGACTCGATCTTCCCATCCGCGTCCGCGGTGACGAGACCGCCGAGGAGGTTGTCGATGATGGAGCGCGTGCGCGCCTCGCTGCGGCGCAGCGCATCCTCGGCTTCTTTCGCGCGCGTGATGTCGCGTGCCGCGGCGTAGATGCGGCCATCCGGCGTCGCGGGCGATGCCGTCCACGCCAGCCACTTCACCGAGCCGTCCTTGCACATGTACCGGTTCTCGAACGCGATTGTCTTCGCGCCGCGGCGCAGGTTCACCAGCTCGGCGAGCGTGACCTCGCGGTCCTCCGGATAGACGAAGTCGAAGAACGGACGTGACACGAGCTCTTCGCGCGTGTAGCCGAGGAGCGTCTCGAACGCGGGATTGACACGGCGGAATCGGCCGTCGATCCCCGCGATGCAGAGGAGATCGAGCGACAGATCGAAGAACCGGTCGAGCTCGTCCGAGGTTGTCATGAATGATTCCATGGTAGCCAAGACGAGATTACGGAAAGATTACGTTGCCAGCCGATAACCGAACCCGCGCACTGTCAGAAGAATCTCAGGCGCGTCGGGATCGCGCTCGATCTTTTGCCGGATGCGGCGGATGTAGACCGCGACGTTTTTGTCGGACGCGAGCTCGTCGTCCGCCCACAACTGTTCGATGAGAAAGTCGCGGCTCACCGCCTTCCCCGCGCGCGTGGCGAGGAGATGCAGGAGCTGAAACTCCTTCTGCGTGAGTCCCACCGCCGCGCCGTCGATGAGCGCGTCCTGCAGTGCCGCGTCGACGGTCAACCGTCCCGCGCGCAGGACGTCCGATCCGCCGTCGCGGCTCAGCTCCGTCGATCGCCGCAGTTGCGCGCGCACGCGCGCGACCATCTCACGCGGCTCGAACGGCTTCACGATGTAGTCGTCCGCGCCGATCTCGAGTCCTGCGACGCGATCTTCGAGCATGCGCTTCGTGCTGAGGATGACGATGGGCATGCGGTAACGCTCGCGAATGCGCTTGCACGCGTCGAAGCCGTTGCCGTCGGGCAGCACCACATCGAGCAGGATGAGATCGAAGCTGCGCCGATTCACCTCGGCCATTCCCTCCGCGACCGACGCGGCGGTCGTCACGGACATCCCTTCGGTCTCCAGCAGCTCCTGCACCATGCGGCGCATCAGCATCTCGTCTTCGACGACGAGGATCGACGGCGTCACGTGACCATTGTACGTGTCAGGCGGCCGGGACCACGATCTGAGCGACGTCACTATCCGGCAACGCTACGATGTCGCCGCCGAGGCGGCGCATCTGCACGCGGGCGATGGCGAGGCGGATGTCGATGTCCTGCTGCAGGAATCGCGTGGCCTCGTCGTCGGCCTCGCCGAAGAGATGCGCGATCGCGCGGAGACGCGTCGTCAGCGCCGCGCTCGGAATCGTGATCACCGCGCGGCGCTCGTTGCCGTCGTGATGCGCGCTCACCGTAAAGGACGCGTCGACGCCGGCGCGCTCGAGCGTGTCGATGAGAATGCGTCGCACGAGCAGCTCGTCCGCGTGGATCGTGCCGACCGGCACCGCGTGATCGCAGCGCACGCCGGTCTCGGACGCGACGTCCTGCAGCACGTCGTCGAAGTCGAAGCGCGTCGCGGCGCCCATCGCGGGATCGGCCTCCGCGCGCGCGAGCTCGATCAGCTCGTCGATCTTCTCCAGCAGCTCGCGCCCGCTCGCCTCCGCGGTCGCGGCGAGCTTGCGCTGATGCTCGTCCGCGAGACGCTCGGTCAGCAGCTCGGTGAACCCGATGATGTGATGCAGCGGCGTGCGCAGCTCGTGACTCACATTCATGAGGAACACGCTCTTCGCGCGACTGGCCTGCTCCGCCGCCACTTTCGCGCGACGCAGCTCCTGCTCCGTCTGATGACGCGCGCGGATTTCCTTCTCGAGCACGTCGACCGTGCGCGCGAGCTGCGCGGTGCGGCGCTCGACTTCGCGCTCGAGGTTTTCGTTGAGCGCGGCGAGCGCGCGCTGCGCCACGCGGCGCGGCGTCACGTCCTTGAACACGGCGACGGCGAAGACGAGCGCGCCATTGGCGTCGAAGATCGGCGTGCCGGTGACTTCGAGCGCGACGCGCTCGCCGTCGCGCTCGATCTCCATGTCGTCGATGACCGTCTTCTCGCCCGCGAGCGCGCGCACGATCGGCATGCGCTCGTTCGGATACGGCTCGCACGTCCCGGAGATGTACGCGGCGTAACGCTGCGCGAGATTGTTTGCCGCGTCGTCGGGCGAGGGAGCGCGGCCGAGGAGGGCGTCGGCGGCGGCGTTGGCATAGACGGCGTGCCCGGACGCATCGAGGATGAACACGCCCACGGGGAGCGCCTCCAGTAACTGCGCCAGCCGGCCTTCTTCCAACGTGTCTCTCTCTGTTCGCATATCGTACGGCAAAACGATCCAGTTTCCCGCGTCGGACGTAGGAGGTGTCATGAGCTCGACTCCCACCACGAACCCGCTCCCGCCGGGCCGCGACGGCCTTCCGCTCCTCGGCGAGACGCTTTCGTTCGCGAAAAATCCGTTCCGTTTCATCGAAGAGCGACTCGCCCAACATGGCCGCGTCTTCCGCTCCAACGTCCTCGGGCGCAAGACGGTGGTCGTCGCCGGCGCGGACGCGGCGGGACGCTTCATCGATACGAATGTGGTCATGCGCGAAGGCTCGATGCCGCCGCACGTGCAGGAGTTGTTCGGCGGACGCAGTCTGCCGCTGCTCGACGGCGACGTGCATCGCGCGCGCAAGAGCGTCGTGCTGCAGGCGTTCACGCGCGCGGCGCTGGCGTCGTATCTGCCGTCGATGCAGTCGACGATCGAGCGCTATTTCGTGGAGTGGTCGAACTCGGGAGAGATCGGCTGGCTCGACGAGATGAAGCGCCTCGCGATCGAAGTGATCTGCACGACGGTGATCGGCATGGCGCCGGGACCGGAGATGGATCGCCTGCGCCGCGACTACGGCACGCTGACCGCGGGCTTCGCGACGCTGCCGATCAACATCCCCGGCACGCGCTATCGCAAGGCGTTGCAGGCGCGCGACCGCATTCTCGACACGCTGCGCGCACGGGTGCAGGAGCGCCGGCGCACGCCGGGCAACGACGGGCTGTCGCGCATTCTGGGCGCGGCGCTGACGTCGGGCACGACGCTCAGCGACGAAGACGCGACGCTCGAGGCGCATCACATCGTGATCGCGGGTTACATCGTGTACGCGGAGCTCGGCGCGATCGTGCAGCAGCTCACCGCGCATCCCGACGTGCGCGCGCGACTCGCGGCGGAGGTCGCGCAGAACACGTCTTTCGAGTCGATGCCGTACCTCATGCAGGTCGTGAACGAGGTGAAGCGCCTCACGCCGATCATCCCGGCGGTGTTCGGCAAGAGCAAGGAAACGTTCGCGATGGACGGCGTGACGATCCCCGCGGGCTGGATGGTGATGTGGGCGCTGCGCCCGAGTCACGTCGAGCAGGGCGTGTACTCGGATCCGCAGCGCTTCGATCCCGATCGCTTCTCGCCCGAGCGCGCGGAGGACAAGCGCCACGAGCACGCGTTCGTCCCACAAGGCGCCGGCCCCGCGACCGGCCACCGCTGCCCCGGCCTGGACTTCGCGACGTACTTCATGGCCGTGTTCGCGATCGCGCTGCTGCGCGGCTACACCTGGGAGCTCCCGCCACAGAGCTTCGAGGTCGACTGGAGCAAAACGCCGCCAGATGTGAAGGATGGATTGAGAGCGAAGGTGCGGAAGAACTAGCTCGCGATCTTCTCCACCATCTCCGCGAGCATCCCCACCGCGAACGGTTTCCGCAGCACGCCTGCCACCGACTTCGGATCGATGAACTGCAGCGACTCGTCCGTCGCGGCGGTCATGATCACCGTCCGCTTCAGCATCTCCGGACGGCGCAGCATGAGATGCCGCAGCACGTCGAAGCCGCTCAGGCGCGGCAGTGTGAGGTCGAGGAGGATGCAGTCATACGACCCGTGCACGAGCCGCTCGATCGCGGCGTCGCCTTCCGCGACCGTCGTCACCGCGGACGTGCTGTCGAGCACCGACTCGATCCGCGACGCGATCACCGGCTCGTCTTCGATCACCAGCACCTTGTGCGGCTTCGCGTCGTGCGACTCGTCGACCGGCACGACCACCTCGCCGCGCTCCGGCTGCGATGTCGTCGTGAAGCGCGTGACCGCGGCCATCAGCTTGTCGCGTGTCAGCGGCTTGCAGATCCAGCCGTCCGCATCCGACGCCTCGAACAGCCGCCGCACGCGATCCTCGCTCAGCGCCGACACGAGCACGATGGGCACGTGACCGCGCGAGCGAATGAGCGCGCCGAGGCGATGTCCGGGAATCTGCGGCAGCTCGATGTCGATCAGCACGAGGTCCGGCTTCGCGTTGCTCGTCAACACGCCCGCGAGCTCCGCGACGTTCCCCGCGGTCAGCGTCGCGAATCCCTCGCGCTCGCACAGACGCGCCGCCTGCGCACGGAACGACACGTTGTCGTCGACGATGAGGATGGTGAACATCGGACGCCGCAGACTTTAGCACCATCTACAATCGCGCCATGGCACTCGAGCCGGGCAGCCGCATCGGCCGCATCCGCATCGACGCGCTCCTCGGCACCGGCGGCATGGGCGAGGTCTATCGCGGCTGGGACGAGAAGCTCGAACGCGCGGTCGCGTTGAAAGTCGTGCACGCGGACAAGCGCCTGAGCGCGGCGATGCACCACCGCTTTCTCCGCGAGGCGCGCGTGCTCTCGAAGCTCGATCACCCGAACATCTGCCGCATCTACGACGTCCTCGAGCGCGAGGACGGCGACTATCTCGTCCTCGAGCTGGTCGAGGGCGCGACGCTGCGCGCGCGCCTGCACGAGCTCTCGCGGTCCGAGGCGATCGGGGTCGCGCTGGACGTCGCGCGCGTGCTCGCGGTCACGCATGCGCGCGCGATCGTGCATCGCGATCTCAAGCCGGACAACATCATGATCACGCCCGCGGGTCAGGTGAAGGTGCTCGACTTCGGCCTCGCCCGCGCGATCGTCGAGCACGAGCACGTCGCGCCGCTCACTGTCGAAGAGCTCACCGCGGACGACTACGAGAAGACCGCGGTCCTCGGACGTCCGACGTCGAGCACGGAGGAAGACGACACGCACACGTCGGCGGGGAGTCTCGTCGGCACGCTGCAGTACATGTCGCCGGAGCAGGCCCGCGGACTGCCGTTGTCCGAGGCGACGGATATCTACTCGCTGGGGATCGTGCTGGTCGAGTTGCTCACGCGCGACCGCGCGTATCCCGAGTCGCCGTCGATGGCCGACCTCCTCGTGCAAGTTCGCCGCGCGGAGGTGCGTCCGTTCGACGTCCGCGATCGCGCGCTCAACGCACTCCTCAAGCGCATGCTCGCGCTGTATCCGTCCGATCGCCCGCGCGCGGAAGACGTCGTGCGCGCGCTCGAGGCGATCCGCGCACGACCCGCGGTCATCCGACGACGCGTCATCGCCTCGCTCAGCGCGGCAGCGATCATCCTGACCATTGGCGGCGCGTTCTTCGTTTCGCGCTACCTCGCGTCGACGAGCAGTCTCTTCGCGAGCAATGCGCACCGGCGCGTGGCCATCCTCCCCTTCCGCAACGAGACGGGCGACAAGTCGCTGCAGTGGATGAGCAACGGACTCGCGGTGCTGGTCACGGAAGGCGTGAGCCGCGTGCGCGGCGCGGAAGTCGTCCCGACGGAAGAAGTCGAGCGCGCGATGCGTGAC
>DATELS010000184.1:0-2505 GCA_035276365.1 Thermoanaerobaculia bacterium | reverse complement strand
GGCGATCGTGAAGAAGATCAAGGACGCCAAGCTGAAGGTGCAGGCGTCGATTCAATCCGATCAGGTGCGCGTCACCGGTCGCACGAAGGATGACCTGCAGCGCGCGATTGCCCTCGTGAAGGAAGGCGACTTCGGCATCCCGCTGCAGTTCACGAACTATCGGGGTTAGACGCCGGGACCGAACGTCTCGGTGATCATCGCGCCCGCATCGGCGCCCACCGACTCCACCGCTTTGCGCGCACGCGCGAGAAACGGATCGAAGCCCGCGGCCATCACGATCGAGTCCTTCAGCTCCGTGCGCATGCGCTCGACGAGCGTCTCGATCGGACCGCTCATGTGCGTGATGTGTCCCGCGCGCGCGAGCGGATCGAAGTCGCCGGCGTAGAGGATGTGTCGCTGGTCGGGCTCGTAGAGCACGATGATGCGACGCGGATCGTGCACGGCGACGAGATCGAGCACGATGCTCCGCACGGGCGCGATGCCGACGTCGCCCGCGAGAAAGACGACACCGCGCGAGTCATCGGACGGCAGCAGGAAGTCGCCGTACGGTCCTTCGACCGTCACTTCCGCACCTGCCTCGAGCCGCCGCAGCGCCTCCGCACCGCGACCCGCTCCCAGTCTCACGCACAACTGCACCGCCTCGGGACGCTGCGGCGCCGACGCGATCGTGTATGCGCGCGACACCCCTTCCGGAAAACGGAAGTTCACCCACTGTCCCGGCTGAAACGAGAACGGTTCCGTGAAGGAGACGGTGAGCTGCAGAACGTTGGGGACGAGCGGCTCGATCTCGGTGAGGATGGCCTTCGTGCGCATTCGCAGCGAATTGTATACGGCCGGCCTAGAACCACATCCCGGACTTCGCCAGCTTCGCGATCTTCTTCAGGATCCGATCCTTCTTGAAGCCGCGGAGGTGATCGACGAAGAGCGTGCCGTTGAGATGATCGATCTCGTGGCACATCGCGCGCGCCATGAGGCCATCGCCCCACATCTCGCGCTCGTTGCCGTGACGGTCGAGGTAGCGCAACTTCACGCGCTCGGGGCGCGTGACGATCTCGACGAAGTCGGGGATCGAGAGGCAGCCTTCCTCTTCCGTGATCTCGCCTTCCGCCTCGATGATCTCGGGGTTGATGAAGACGTAGCACTCGTCGGGACGCTTGCCGACGGAGAGATCGATGACCATCAGCCGCTTCGCGACTCCGACCTGATTCGCGGCGAGGCCAACGCCCGGCGCGGCGTACATGGTGTCGATCATGTCGTCGATGAGCTTCTGCAGCGACGCGTCGATCTCGCCCACCGGCTTGGCCGGGAGGCGGAGGACGTCGTCGCCGTATTTGCGGATCGGGAGAATCATCGTTTCTTCAGACTGTCGATCATCGCCTCGACGGTGTGCTTCGCGCGACGTTTGTAAAAGTCATCGAGCACGCGCCGCATGTCCGGGTACTTCGTGAGCACGCCTTCGAGTTTGTCGCGATCGAGGCGCAAGAGCTCGGTGCGCTGCGAGGCCGTGATCGTCGCCGTGCGAGGCTTGCCGGTCAACACGCTGACTTCTCCGAAAAAATCCCCCTCGCCGAGCTTGGCGAGATAGACGGTGCCGGAGGTGCCGCGCGTGTAGACCTTCACTTCGCCGGACGCGATGAGATACATCGACGAACCGGGATCGCCTTCGGTGATGATGACGCTGCCTTCGTCGTGCGTCTCGAGCTCCATCTCCTGCGCGATCGCGCGACGCTCTTCGTCGCCGAGGATCTCGAAGAGAGGGCTCTTGGGAACGCTGCGCGGAAACATCGGCTCGCTCTTCCCCGCCGACGCCTCGGGCTGCGGCGACTTCGCGGCGAGCTGCTCCCTCGCCTTCTCCGCCTTCTTGCGCACGGCGATCGCCTGCACGGTGAGCCCATTGTCTTCGTAGTACTTCGCCGTCGCCTCGTACTGCTCGACCGCCTCGTCCATCTGTCCCGCGCCGGCGAGCGCGTCGGCGTACTGCAATCGGATGCGCGGATTGGACGGGTACTTTTCGTGATCGGACTTCAGCAGCGGCACCGCGCGCGCGTACTCGCGGCGAGCGAGGAGCGACGCTCCGCTTTCGTGTTCGTCAGCCATGGTTGCGGATTCTAGTACCGGATGCGCTGCAACTCCGCCTTCGCGGAAGACGCGGGGCTGGAGTACGGGTAGCGATCGATCACTTGCTGCAGCGTCTTGCGCGCGAGCGCGAGATCGCCGGTGCGCTCCTGCGCGAGCGCGACCTTGAACAGCGCGTCCGGAGCTTTGTTCTCCTGCGGGAACTCGTTCACGACGCGGTTGTAGTAACGCGTGGCGTTGGTGAAGTCGCCCGCGGCGAAGTAGGTCTCGCCGATCCAGAAGAGCGCGTTGTCCGCGAGATCGCCGGAGGAGTCGGAGTCGAAGACAGCTTGGAAGCCGCGACGCGCCTCCGCGTGCTTGCCCTGGCCGAAGAGCATGATGGCCTGGCGATAATCGTCGGCGAGCTTCGCACCGACAAGCGCTTTTTGG
>DATELS010000183.1:0-3932 GCA_035276365.1 Thermoanaerobaculia bacterium | reverse complement strand
GTCTCGAGCGCGGTGCCCGTCGCGTGCGCGGCGTCGCGTGCCGTGTCCGCGGCGTCGCGTGTCGCTTCGGCAGTTGCGGCCGTATCGACCGCGGGCGTCGTCGTCGACTCCACGTGTGTCACCGTCGCCGAGCCCGTCGTGTCGACTGTCGTTTCCGTGTGCGATTCCGCCTTGCATGCGGCGGCGAGGATGGCTGCTACGATCACCAGGTTTTTCATATGCTGGTACTCCCGGCGGAGTGAGCAGCAAGAACTTCGCCCGGGATGAGGAGGAGCGATCGATGTCCGCGAAAGAAGCCTTCCTGAAGACGTACGACAACGAGCACGCCACGACCATGCGCGTCCTGCGCGCGTATCCCGCCGATCAGTTGGATCTAAAGCCGCACCCGCGCTCCAACAGCGCCCGCGACATCGCCTGGATCTTCGTCCTCGAGCGCGGCCTCGGCACCAAAGTATGGAACGACGAAATCGTGAAGGGCGGCGTCTCCGGAAAGCCGCCCAAACCGCCCGACGACTGGAATGAGCTCCTGAACCAGCTCGAGTCCGCCCATCAGGAATTCCGCAATCTCATCGCCTCCGCGACCGAGGAGCAGCTTCGCGAGAACGTCCACTTCTTCGTCGCGCCGAAGACCATGGGCGAGATCTCGCGCATGGACTGGCTCTGGTTCCTGCTCCACGACCAGATCCATCACCGCGGGCAGTTCTCCGTCTACCTGCGGATGGCGGGAGGGAAAGTGCCGTCGATCTATGGACCGACGGCAGACGAGCCCTGGATTTGATTGCGGATCGCGGCTACTTCATCTCCGCGCCGATCTGATTGATCGAGTCCTGCACTTCGGTGCGCTCGGTGACGTCGTGCGCCATCGCCATCGCCTTGTCGAGCGCCTCGCGCGACTTCGCGGCATCGCCCTTTGACGCGTACGCCTCGCCGAGGATGCTGTAGAAGCGCCAGAGCTGATCGCTGGTCGCATGCGCGGCGATGTAGCCGTTCAGATACGCGATCGCGTCGTCGTACTTTTTCGCGCCGATCGATTCGTACGCCGTGCCCGACACGAGCTCCGCCTCGTTCGCGATCGTCTTCGCGCGCGCGCGCAGCTCGGCCGCGCCTTTCGCGTCGCCCTTCTTGTCGAGCACCGCCGCCTTCGTGCGCAGCGTGTTCGTCGTCACGCCGAGTCCGAGGGCCATGTCCGCGTACTTGTTCGCGGTGTCGGCGTCGCCGTTGCGCAGCTCCCAGCGCGCTGCGGACGCCCACGCGTTCGCGTCCCAGTGCTTGCCCGTGCGCAGCGTGTCGCGGATCGCGGCGCGGATCGTCGTCGGCAGGTCGACTTCGATCTTCACCGGCACGCGGATCTTGTCCCAGCGCAGCGCGAGCGTGCCGGCCGTGTTCGAGATGTCGTCGAACGAGAACGACATGCGCTCGGCGACTTCCGTCTTCGTCTCCGGCGTCACCGTCACCCGCGCTGCGTCTTCCGATTGATCGTAGGTGTACGTACCCCACGCGCCCGCGAACTTGCTGAAAACGACCGTCCACTGTTGCTCGGTCGGAATCATGAACAGGCCGTAGGTGCCGGCGGGCAGCGCCTGTCCTTCGACCTTCACCGGCGTCGAGAATGTGATCGTCGTGTTCTCGTTCGCGCCGGCGCGCCAGATCACGCCGTACGGCACGAGGCCGCCGAAGATCCTGCGCTTGTTGACCGCGGGGCGGTGGTAGTTGACGTTGACGTCGGTGACGCCGATTCTCTGGCTGACGCTCGCCGCCGGACTCGCATCCGGCAGCGGCACGGCCGGCTGCGCGGCGATCGAGAGTCCGCCGAGCAGCGCCGTGGCGCATGCGATTGCACGTAGTCTCATCTCATTCCTCCTGTTTTCGCGAGATCGTACGTCGCGCGGGGCGGAGAGATGTAGCAGGCGTGTGAACGATGGGCGTCAATCCGTCACGGCGTAGTACACGGCGAACGGCGCGGCGAGCAGGATCATCCCCGCCGCGAGCAGCAGCGGCGTGTTCAGCGGCACCGGACTCCAATCGATGTTCGGGAGCGAGAAGCCGCCGAGGAGGAAGATGACGCCGGCGATGGTCGCGAGGAGCGTCGCGGCCTCGACGAACGTGATCGCGCGCTTCGCGTTGCGCGCCGCCTCGAGCTGCGTGCGACGCTGCACGCGCCACCACACGGCGCCGGACGACGGAATCGGCGCGTTGCGCATCGCGGACGCCCCGTCTTCCGCGATCGCCGACGCGACGGTCGCCAGATCGCCGCAGATGCCGCACGACGTGACGTGCGCCCGCAACTCGGCGTCGCACCGCTCCGGCCAGCGGCCGGCGGTGATCGCGCTCAGCACTTCCGCTTCGAATGCGCACTGGCGATCAAACATGAGAGCCTCCGAGGAACTTGGCGACGGTGCGGCGGGCCCGGAAGAGGAGCGTCTTGATGCTCGCCGCGCGCAGGCCGAGCGTCTCGGCGATCTCCGCATGCGATGCGCCTTGCGCGTACGCGAGCCACAGCATCTCGCGTTGGCGCGGATCGAGTCGCGCCATCGCCCGGGCGAGGTCGGTGCGTCCTTCGGCGCGGCCTCCGACATCGTCCTGCGCCCTCAACGTATCCGCCTCATCCTCCTCGGGTAACGCGATGCTGGTGCGGTTGCGATTGCGCCGCGCGGCGTCGCGGACGAGGTTCGTCGCGATCAGGTAGAGCGAGTTGCGGCGATGCGTCTCGTTCTCATGCGTCGCGCCGAGGCGGTAGAAGCGGTAGAACGTCTCCTGGAGCAGATCGTCGGCGAGTTGCCGGTCGCCGGAAATGCGCGCGAGGTATGCCCATACCCCGCGCGCGGTCCGCTCGTAGAACGCGCGGAACGTGTCCTCGTCCATGAAGACCACGTCCGCGGCCTCGCTGCTGCGCTCGAGTGCTTCGAGGCGGGAGAGTGTCATGTCCCCGCTATTCATTGCCCAACAGTGTCGGTCGAAAGCGGGTCGTGCCACAAGCCCAGGCGCCGCGAGATCAGGAACGACGCGCCGGACGAGACGACGAGACCGATGCCGATGGCGATGGCGAGTGCGCCCAGCGCGGAGAACGGCTCGGCCGCGTCTTTCGAAACGCTCCAGCTCACGATGCGCATGCCGATGCCTGCCGCGAGCGTGACCAGTCCCGCCTGCACGGACCAGAGGATGCGGCCGATCGGCGCGCTGACGGGACGCGCCGGCGGCGCCTCGACCGCGATCGGAGCCGACTCGAGGAAGCTCCTGCCCGCGGGCGTCTGGATGTAATTCAGCAGCTCCTCATTCGAGCCGAAGCGGTCGAGGAGCTTGGTGTGCGCCTCCGCCTGCGTCTTCGTGAGACGGCTCCAGCGGCGATGATCGATGACGGTGCGGATGACCCACATCAGCACGAAGCCGGCGATGGAGAAGCCGCCGAAGATCGCGATCGTCTCGAGGATCTGGTTCCAAATCCGGAAGCCCGGGGTCTCCGGGGGCGCGTCGCGCGGGATCCAGACGTCTTCGAGATAGAAGCTCGGGCTGTGCACGACGTCGGGATGCGCGGCGATGAACGCGCTGAGGGCCGGGTAGTTGGCGAGGTATTTCTCGTTGTTCCAGAGCGTCGGATCGAGCTTGAGCACTTTGCCGACTTCGGGCGGGAGGCGGCGCAGGATTTCCTGAAACTGCTGGCGCGTCTCGTGGCTGTCGGACTCGAGGACCATGGTGCTCGTCGTGTTCGCGGCGGTCGTTGCGGTCGTCGCCGGCGCCTGCGTGGTGGTTTCCTGCGCGAGCGCGGCGGAGCTGACGAGGAGAAGTGCGGTGAGGAAGCGTCTCATGCCCGCTAGATACGCGGCACGAGGGACGAGGTTGACAGGGAGCGCCGGCGTCCACGCCGGCTGATGCGGCGGCGTCCCGCGCCGCCGCCCACGGAGCGCAGGCGAGACGCCTGCGCATCAGCCGGCGAG
>DATELS010000182.1:0-18291 GCA_035276365.1 Thermoanaerobaculia bacterium | reverse complement strand
GACGACGAAGGCTTGTCGTGCGGGCGTGTCGAAGGCGTTGATGACGCCCTGGATGATCTGCAGGACGATGATCTGGAAGACGGTGATGTGGCCAGCGCGAGCACGGCGAGCGCGATGGACTGCAGCGCGGAAAGCGCCTGCGTGACGACGAGGATACGGCGGCGATCCCAGCGATCGCCGAGGACGCCGCCGAACGGCGCGAGGATCAGAAGCGGGATCTGTCCCGCGAACGCGACGACGCCGAGGAGGAGCTCGGAGCCGGTGAGCCGGAAGACGAGCCAGCTCGTCGCGACACGCGTGACCCACGTGCCGATGAGCGAGACGGTCTGACCGCCGAAGAAGAGCCGGTAGTTGCGATGGCGCAGCGCACGGACGAACCGCGATGCGCCGGAGGAATCGGACATCGCGGTTCGTGGTGCACGTTGTGAACCTGGATCAGATCTCTAGAACTTGCCTCTCACCTGGAACGAGAAGATCGGGCCGATCTGGCGGTGGCGGTCTTCGATGAATGCGACCGGCGACGTCGTGCGGCGGCCGCTGTAGACCGTGCGGTCCCACATGCTGTCCGCGGCGAACAGGTTGTTCATGCCAGCGCGGACGGTGAGGCCGTGCACGTTCTTGTTCTCGATGTAGACGTTGCCCCACACCGGCCCTTCCCAGAATCGTCCGACCTCCGTGAGGCGGTAGTTCAGCGCGTCGTATTCGTACGACGCGCCCGCGCCCCACGCCCAGTCCGACTTCGGGATGTCGTGGCGCAGCGAAAGCTCGCCCGCGCGCAGGAGGCTGTTGCTGATGTTGCGCTCCTCGCCCGTCAGCGGATCCTTGACCTTGCTGTCCTGCAGGTATCCCGCGACGTCGAGTCGCGCGCCGTGCCAGCCGTAGCGATCGAGATTGAGCGTGCTGCGCGACTCGATGCCGTACACCGTCGCGTGATCGAGGTTGCCGGGCGATTCGCCCGTCTCGCCGATGGGGATGTAGTCGATGATGTCGTCGATCTGGCGGCCGTACACGCGGAGCGTCGTCGAGCCGAGCGTGCCGAGGTTGCGGACGGCTTCGACGTCGAGCTCCCAGCTCTGCTCCGGGACGAGATCGGGATTCGCCGACTTCTCGTTCTCGTCCTGTATGTTCGCGGACGCGAGGAAGTCGAAGAAGTTGAGCTGGCCGACGCGGCGCGCGAGCTTGACGTTGATGTCCGTGCGCGGCGATGCCTTCCAGGCCGCGGAGAGCTCGCCCTTCGGACGATAGAACGTGCGCGTCGTGCCGCCCGCGCCGACTTGCGCGAGCTGCGAGTACTCGCCGCCCGCGGAGAGCTTCATCGTCAGCGACTTCGTGAGCGGGCGGCCGTAACTGCCCATGACCTGGTAGCGATCTTCTTCGACGCGCGCGGTGCCGCCGGGCAGCGGCACTTCGTCGAAGTCGCCGACGGTATTCATCTCGAAGAGTCGCGATGTGTTGTCGAGGCTATTGAACGCACCTTCCGCGGAGATCTGCCACTCCGCGCCCGCGGCGTTCCAGCGATATTCGCTGCGGCCGATGAGCTCGCGCTCGTCGCCGACCTGCGTGAAGCGATCGCCGGAGGAGAGCGTGCCGTCCGAGAGTCGCGTGATGACCGTGACTTCCTCGGGATAGCGCGAGCCGCGTCCGACGCCGATGAACTTGAGATGGCCGGTGCCGAGGGCGAATTCGTAGTCGCCGCCGACTTCGTAGTTATGACCGTGCTGATCGTCGGTCACGCGGCGCTCGCGCACGCCGGACGCGCTCGTGCGCGTGCCGGTCTCGAGGTAGTCGAAGTAGAGGCGGCCGTAGAGGACATTGAGGTTGCCCTTCGCGTCGCCGGGACCGTCGAAGACGAAGCGCCCGCTGAAGCGCGGCTGCTCGACGTTGCCGCGCCACTGCTCGTCGCGCTCTTCCATGAGAGTGCGATCGGCAGTGAAGATCTCGGTCGGACCTCCGGCGCCGCTGCGGTTGCCGCGATTGTCGAGGCCGAGGGTGTATTGCACCGGACCTTGCGTGCCGCTGAGCGAGACTTCGAAGCGCGTGAAGAGCGGATCGGTGTAGTACGAGCGGAACTCGGGGCGATACGCCCACTGTCCGCTGATGCCGGTCGACTTGACGATGACGTTGGCGACTTGTCCGGAGAGGCCGGGGATTTTGAGCGTGGCGCCGTCGACGATCTCGATGCGCACGACGTTCGAGGCGGGGATGCGCGTGAGCTCGGTGACGACGTCGTTGGACTTGCCGGAGATGCGCTGGCCGTTGATGACGACGTTGCCCGTGGCCTCGCCGAACCCGCGCTCCTGGCTCTCTTCCTTGATGCCGAAGCCGGGGACCCGGCTGAGCATGTCGTACGCGTTGCGCGGCGCGAACTGGGCAAAGTCCGCCGGGACGTAGGTGCGGACTTCGGGCGGCTTGTCCTGGCCGGAGAGAATGGTGGTGGTGAGTACGACGAGCGACAGGAGGACGGCTCGCAGTTTCATTCGCAGGTCTTCTTTCGTTCGGTTGATGTCTGCTACGACGTCATTCGTAGACGGCGGAAAAAGGTTTCGGTTAGTTCGGAAGATTGTTGTTAGTGGCTGGTGGCTGGTTGTCTGTGGTGTCGAAGACGCCCACACGTTGCGCCACACATTGTTTTGTGTAAGAATTGGGCCGTGGCAACGAACCTTGCGATCGACGACCGGCTTCTCGAAGAAGCGCAGAGCATCGGGGGACACCGGACGAAGAAGGCAACGGTGACCGAGGCGCTGGAGGAGTACATCCAGCGCCGGAAGCAGGCGAAGATTCTCGAGCTCTTCGGCACCGTGAAGTTCGACGCGAAGTACGACTACAAGAAGCAACGCGGCAAGTCTTGAGAGTGCTCGTGGATACGTCGGTGTGGTCGCTGGCGCTGCGCCGGAAGAGCGCGACCGCGAACGATCGCATCACGCCGGCACTCGCGACGTTGGTGGAAGACGGCCGCGTGGCGATGGTCGGACCGATTCGGCAGGAGCTGCTCTCCGGAATCAAAGAGCGCGCGCAGTTCACTCGCTTGCGCGAGCACTTGCACGCATTTCCCGACACGAGAATCGCACCCTCCGACTACGAGGACGCGGCCGAGTTCTTCAATCGGTGTCGAGAGAACGGCGTTCAGGGCTCGAACACGGACTTCCTGATCTGCGCGATCGCCGCACGCAATGCGTTCCCGATCTTCACGACCGACGGCGACTTCACGCACTTCGCCGAACTGCTGCCGATCACGCTGTACTCCTAGTCAGCGCAAGCGCCGCAGCATGATCCGCGCGATGCTGGTCGCTTTTTCCAGCCGCACGTTGTCCGCGTCGGTGCCGCCCAGGCCGACGCGCACGAGCACCTCGCCCTGCCGGACGTAGAGCGTGCCGCCGATGGGGAGGCTAGCCCAGAACGCTTCGTCGCCTACGCCTTCAATCTTGCGCGGCCCGCTTTCTTCACCGGCCTCGGTTTCGTGTTCTTCCAAGAGCTCGTCCGCGTCTTTGGCGTAGCCGATCGTGATCGACTTCGTGAACGTCGGCAGTTTGTAGAAGCACTGGTGAAAGGGCGGTTGGTCGGCGGGCTTCGCCTCGACCGGGCGTTCGCCCTGCAGTTGTTCGACCTCGGCCGGCGTGACGAGCGCGCACGCGTCGCGTGGGGCGGTGGCGCAGCCCCACGCGAGTGCCAGTGCGAGCAACAGTACGTTACTTGACTTGAACGTCGCCTCCTCCGAGGGTGCCTTCGGCCGAGTGGATGAGCGTGCCGGCGGCATTGTAGATGCGGATGCGGAACAGGTCCGCGCCCGCGCCGGGCGATGCGCGATCCTCCACGTGCAGCGTGTACGTGCAGACGCCGCTCGGCATCGAGCATGGGCCGCTGAGGTCCGCCTGCGGCTTCACGCCGTTCAACTGATTCACCGTTCCGTTCATGTTGACGCCCGTCGCGGTGTAGTTGATGCGACCGCTGACCGTGCCGCCACTCGACTGCGCGTCGAACGCGAAGTTCGACTGCGAGCCATTGCTGCCGGCGATCCAACCCGAGCCGCCCGCCTTCTTCGACGGCTGTCCCTTCACTACCGTGATCATCACGTTCGCCGACGCCGTGTGCGCGTGGCCGTCCGTGATCGTGTACGAGAAGCTGTCCGTGCCGGTGTAGCCGTTGCCCGGCGTGTACGTGAGATTGCCGCCGCCGTTGTTCGCGAGCGTGCCGTGCAGCGGAGTGCCGGTGGCGACAACGCTGATCGCATCGCCGTCCGGATCGCTGTCGTTCGACAACACGTTGAACGTGACCGCGGTGTTCTTCGCGGCGACTGCGGCGTCGTCCTGCGCGACCGGCGCGCGATTCGGCTGCGTCACGGTGATCACAACCGAGGCGGGAGCGCTCGACGCGTTCTTCACGTCGCGCACGACGAGCGTCGCCGTGAACGAGCCCGGCGATGCGTACGCGTGCGAGATCGTCGGACTCGATTGCGTGACAGCGGACGACCCGTCGCCGAAGTCGAACGTGTAGCTCGTCACCGAGTCGCCGGCCGCGGTGTCGGGATCCGAGGAGCCTGCGCCGTTGAACGTCACCGTGAGCGGCGCGTCGCCGGACGTCGGCGTCGCGGACAGCGATGCCGTCGGCGGCTGATTCGGACGTTCGCTCACGGTCACGCTCACGCTCGCCGTCGCGCTGCCGCCCTTGCCGTCGCTCGCCGTGTACGTGAACGAGTCGTTGCCGAACGTGTTCGCGGCCGGCGTGTACGTCACGCTCGCGCCGTTGTTCGTCACCGAGCCATGCGCCGGCTGCGTCACCGACGCAACCGTGAGCGAGTCACCGTCCGGATCGGAGTCGTTCGACAGCACGTTGATCGTGACCGCGTGGTTCTCGACCGTGCTGGCGATGTCGTTCGCCGTCTTCGGCGGATGGTTGCACGTCGTCGGGACCATCGTGTTCGTGAACTCCACGTCGTCGACGAACCACGCCACGCCGCCCGTGTTGCCGTCGAGCGCGGCGCGCCAGCGCACGAGGCGGCGCGCGCCGGCGAAGGCGCCGAGGTCGACGTCGACGAGGGACATCGGCGCGGTGCTGTCACCGCCGGTCCACGCCGCGCGATTCGCGAGTCCGCTCTCCGACGCGGCGATGATCACGCCGCTGTAGCCGCCGGTCACGAACGAGCCTCCGCCCGCGACCACGTCTTTCCACGTCTTGCCGCCGTCCGTGCTCACCTCGAGCACGCCGCCGTCGTAGCCCGTCTCGAACTCATAGCGGTGCCAGAAGCGGAGATGGCTCGTCGACGACAGATCCTGCGGCGGCGCGATCAGGCGATCGTCCTTCATGCCGAACGACGTCTGCGGCACGCCGCCCGTCGCGTCGGTGTAGAACGAATGCGAGCTGCTGTGCGCGAGCGGATCGGTGATCACCTGCCACGTCGGACTGATGCCCGCGCCGTTGACGGGCGTGTCGACCGTCCATCCGGCTTTCTCCGTCGGCTCGAACGTGTCGGTGAAGCTGCCGGTCGGAACGGAGGGGCAGAACGCCGGAATCGTGATGCTCACGTTCGCGGTCGCGGAGATGCCGTCGCCGTTCGTGATCGTGTACGTGAACGCGTCGCTGCCGTTGAAGTTCGCCGACGGGTCGTACGTGATCGTGCCGTTCGCGTTCTTCGTCGCGATGCCGTGCGCCGGTTGCGACACGCTGGTGATCGTGAGCGGCGGCGCGCCGCCATCGGAGTCATTCGACAGCACGCTGATCGCGACCGCCGTGTTCTCCTGCGTCGTCGCGAAGTCGTCGCGCGCGATCGCGATCTTGTAGTTGCCGCACGACGCGTTGCCGGACAGCGTGTACGACGGCGTCACGCTCGTGATGTCGGCCGCGGTCGAGCCGGTGATGTTGACGTTGCCCGTGCCCGCGAACGAGCGCGGACTGATCGTGCCGAGCGTTTGTCCGGCGTGCGGCGAGCCGACTTGGCTGTTGAGCACCGTGATCGTGAACGTGCCCTTCGCCGCGTCGACGACGCCTTCCGCCGCGCCTTCGCGGAACGCGCGGTTCGCGTTCGGATCGGGCGCGGTCGGGCTGAGCGCGGGACCGACGTAGCCGTACTCGTACGTCAGCGCGCTCGCGGCGTCCGACTTCGCGGCGACGTAGCGACGCGGTCCGAGGCCGAAGTCCCAGATGATGTACCACTGGCTGTTCGCCGGGATCGACGAGAGGTCGGCGACCTTCAGCGTCCACACGAGCTTGTCCGCGCCGCCGTGTTGGTCGGGCTCCGCGACCCACGCGCCGAGAAGATCGAGCGCGCCGGTGGGACCATCGCCCGCGGCGTCGGTCATGAGCGCGACGCCGGGCAGATGACACGGATCGGGCGCCGCGACGGGCGCAACTTCGGACGACGAACAGAACGTGCTCTCCCCCGCCGCGTTCACCGCGCCGACGGAGTAGAGGTAGCCGGCATTGCCGGTCGGATCGGTGTAGCTCGTGCCGCCGATGTTCGCGATCAGCGCGCGCACACCGCCGCTCGTGCGGCGATACACGCGATAGCTGACGATCGGTGAGCCGCCGTCATCGGGCGCGAGCCACGTCAGCGTCACGCCGTTGCTTCCGCTGAGAGCGGTGATGTTCGGCGCGCCGGGGACCGTGGCGCTCGGAGCGTCGTACGCGGCGAAGAGACCCTTGCCGCCCGACTGGCGGGCGATGGTGGCCTTCCGGCTGTATTCCTGGACGCCGTTCTGGATGCACTCCGGCGTCGTGCAGCCGTCCGCGAAGCCGACGTACGTCCGGCCCTGCTTGTCGACGGCGATGCCCATGAAGTCGAGGAGATTGCGGTCGTCGATCGTGCGGCTGCCGACTGGCGGCTCTTCGCAGATCGTGGTGCCGAGGGTGCAGATCGAGCCGCGCTGCACGGGATCGTTCGGCGTCGCGTCGACTGTCTTCCAGTGCGCGCCGCCGTCGAGCGTCTGCGCGACGTACAAATGCCACTCGGCCTGGAAGCCGATGTTCGTGTAGTTGCCGGGCGAGGTCGTGCCGAGGAAGGCGAAGGCGGCGCGGTCTTTGTCGCCGGCGACGACCGCGGGGAACACGCTGTTCTGCAAGCCGAGCTGCTCGCCGACGTCGGTGTTGTACTGCCAGGTGTCGCCTTGATCGTGCGACACGGCGACGTGCGGATGACCGTCGCTGTGCTGCCAGCCGACGTAGACCGAGCCGTCGCTCGCGGTGCCGACCGAGGGATCGACGAGGAAGCCCGTCGTACCGCTTCCGGGAATCGTCTTCACCGTCCACGTGAGACCGTTGTCCTTCGACACGACGACCGCTGCGAGCGCCGACGCGCCGCACGTCTTGTTCGGCACGTACGCCGTGCCGTCCGCGCCGACTTTCACGTGACCGTGAATGCCGCCGCACGAGTCGGAGGTGTAGATCGGAACCGGCGGACCGTACGTCAGACCGCCGTCGAGGCTGAGCGCGCAAAGCGCGTTCACGAGATCCTGCGAGCAGTAGTAGACCGCGTGCGGATACGTCGCGTTCGCGGGAATCGGCGTGTGATACGGACCGGCGCCGATCGACTGATGGTCGACGCCGGAGACGATGCCGCCGCCCTGATTCGGGATCCAGAGATCGCCGTCGTCATCGGAGAGCGACGAGAGACTGTCGGTGCCGACGAGCTGCGACACGATCGTGCGTCGCGCGTTCTCGTTGCCGCGCGGACGATCGGTGACGAGGAACGGATCGAGCGTGTTCGCGGACGTCGCGGGACTCTTGTTCTCCCACGTCGCGCGCGCGGGCGAGACGCAGTCGTCGAAGGTGACGCGCAGCGTCTGCAGGTTGGCCTGGAACATCGCGCGGCCGGTGAACCAGTTGACGCCGATCGTCGGCTCGCCCGCGCTCGTGCCGACGCCGTTCGGCGCGGCAAAGACGTGATAGCGCGCGTCGGCGACGGGCGGCGGCGGTGCGTCGTCGTCGCTGATGGTGATCGTCGCGGCGACGGGGCTGCCGAGTTGTCCGCCGACCGGTGACGAGAGCGTGAGCGTGAACGTCTCGTTCGCCTCGATGTTGTTGTCGCCGAGGATCGGAATGGAGATCGTCTTCGACGTTTCGTTCGACGCGAAGTTGAGAATGCCGGAGACCGCGGTGTAGTCGCTGCCCGCGGTGGCGGTGCCGTTCGACGTCGCGTAATTCACGGAGACCGCGGGCGCCGCGTTGCCGACGCGCATCACGGTCACGGCGAGCGATCCCGCGCTCTCGCCGACGCTATACGCGCTCGCGTTCAGCTTGAACGAGATCAGCGACGCGGGCCTGCACGCCTGATTGCTTTGCGCGGTGAAGCTCGTCGTGCCGCGCGCGGGCGCGGTGCCGGGCATCCAGTCGAGGATCGACGCCGTGCCGCCCGCGGGCGTGGAGATCGTCTGCACGACCGCGCCGTTGAAGCGCGTGAGCTGATGGCCGGGAGTGATGCCGAGGGAGCTGAGCTTGACGATGATGGTGATGGTGCCGTTCGGGTCGTACTTGCTTCCCGCCTCCGCGGGCAGCGACGACGCGATGAAGCGGCCGTCGACCGCGCCGGTGGTGCTCGCGCCGGCGACGTAGCTTTCGAAGGTGACGGCGCCCGTCGCGCCGACGGCCATGCGCACGCCCTTCACCGCGCCCGCGCCTTCCGGCGCGCCGTCGATCGTGAACGACGTGTAGTAGAACGAGCTCGGCGTGAGCGTCGTCAGCGCGCCGGTCTTCATCGTGAAGACGAGCGTGTCGGGCGACGCGTCGCTCGTGTACGGATACGCGATCGAGGTGCCGAGAAGATCGTGGCTCGGCTGCAGATCCGTGGCGTCGCCCGATGGATCGGTGAGGACGCTCACGCCCGGCGCGGAGCACTCGGGTTGCGTCGGAGCTGCGACGTCGTAAGCGGCGAAGAGTCTGCGTCCGCTGGTCTGGCGAATGACCGACGCTTTGTGATCGGAGCGATCGGCGACGGGCGAGCTGTTCGTGCAGCCGACGCATCCGTCGGCGAACGCGGCGAGCACGCGTCCTTCCTTGTCGACCGTGATGTCGTTGAAGTCGAGGAGATTGCGGTGGCCGGAACAGGCGATGCCGAGGAGGCAGATGGCGCCGACTTGCACGGGATCGTTCGGCGTCGCGTCGACCGTCACCCAATGCGCGCCGCGATCGTACGTCGTCGAAATGTAGAAGTGCCACACGCCGGGGAACGACGCGTCCTGCGAGAAGCCGCCGGTGGTCGTGCCGACGAAGCCGTACGCGGCGCGGTCGCCGTCGCCCGCGACCATCGTCGAGAAGACGGCGTTCTGCACGCCCACTTGCGCGCCGACGTCGAAGTTGTTCGTCCAATGCGCGCCGTGATCGGTGGAGACCGCGACGTGCGGATGGCCGTCGCCGTCGATCCAGCCGATGTACACCGTGTTGTCCGCGCCGATGCCGATCGACGGATCGCCGCTACCGGTGCTGCCCGGGACGACGGAGTCGGTCCACGTCAGTCCGTTGTCGCGCGAGATCGCCACGCCCTGGCTGCCAATGCCGCCACCGATGATGGAGTTGTTGCCGGCGCTGCAGGTGGAGTTCGGGACGTACACCGTGCCGTCCGGACCGACTTTCACATGTCCATGGATGCCGCCATAGCACTCGGACGGATCGAAGATGTCGACGCCCGGGCCGAACGTGAGCCCGCCGTCGTCGCTGCGCGAGCACTCCGCGCCGCCGACGATGTTCTGCGAGCAGTAATAGACCGCGTTCGGATACAGCGGATGCGGCGGAGGCGGAGGCGTGGAGTTCGGGTTGTACGGACCGCTGCCGAGGGTCTGGTGATCGGGACCGGCGGGAATGCCGCCGCCCTGCATCGGCGTCCACGTCGCGCCGTCGTCGTCCGTGTACGCGGCGAAGCTGTTGCCTTCGCCGCCGATGAGATCGAGCGCGAATCCGCGGCCGGTCTGCCGATCGACGAAGCCGATCGGATCGGAGAGCGCGAACTGCTGCACGAGCGGGCTGCTGACGTTTTCCCACGTAGCGGTCGGCGGAGTCGTCGCGTCATCGAAGTTGATACGCAGCGTGTTCGCGCCCGATTGGAAAAGCGCGATGCCGCCGGTGTTCACCTTGTCGTGGCGCAGCGCGGCGTTGTGCGCGAACCAGTCGACGCCCATCGACGGCTCGCCGGCGTTGTTGCCCATTGTCGACGGCGAGGTGTACGCGGCGAATGTCGGCGCGACTCCGGTCTCGAGCGGCGCGACGGGCGGGATGTCGACGAGCTCCGCGACACCGGTGATGCTCTGCCCCATCGGCAGGAACGGCACGACGCGGATCGTGTACGTGCCGCTGATCGCGGGGAAGACGACGACGTCCGGCTCGACGTAAGTCGTGTCGGAGGTGGATTGCGTGACGAGCTTGCCGTTCTGCAGGACGTAGAGATCGATCTGCGCGAGCTCGACCGGCCAGCCGACCGCGACGCGCACGTACTTGCTGTTGCGCGTCGTCGGCGAGACGGAGACGGTGAGCGCGAGCTCGTCGCACGTGAGCGCGGCGTTGCAGGTCGGCGTGCCGGTGGCCTGCGAGCTCGGATTCGGGGTCGCGTACGGACCGCCGCTGAAGTTCTGCGGACCGCTGGTGTCGGTCAGGACGACCGTCGCGGGTGTAAGTGCCGCGAACGCAGAGGGTTGAACGAAGAGGAGCGTGACGAGGATGGTCCCGAGGACGAAGCGAGCAATCCGAAAAGACATCCAAACCTCCGCGACCCGGCTGGTAGTAGTACGACCGGCGCGGTAGCAGAATCTGTGCCCGGAGGATTGCTATTAATGTGAGAGGCGGCTCAGAACGAGCTTCGCCAGGCGTTTCGCACGCGTAATCTTTTCCTTTTCAGTCGCGCTGCCGCCGATGCTGATCTTCACCCAGCGCTCGCCGGAGAGAACGTAGAGCGCGCCGGCGCGGCCGCGCACCCACCACGCTTCCTCCCCTACACCCCGCACTCTTTCCTTCTCTTCGACTTTTCCTTCTCGCTCTTCTTCTTCGCGATCGCGACGGTTCGCGGACATGCGTTGGCGCCACAGCTCGCGCACCGGTCCCTCGCTGGCGACTTCGACGTTGATCGAGTCGGACGACACGGGCATCGCGTAGTAGCACTGCTCCAGCGTGAGGTTGCCACCGTTGCGCACGCTCTCCGTCGCACTCGAGAAGTCGGCGCCTTGCACGGCGCGGATGTCGTCGCGCGTGAGGAGTCCGCAGACGCCGCGCTGCTTCTTCTCTTCCGCCGCGAGCTCGCTCCACGCGTTGTCGAGATACTTCGCCAGCTCGCCGCGGACGATGAACGGATTCGCGCCGCCTTCCTTCTTCTTCGCGAGCTTCTCCATCAAGTCGTAGAAGCCGGCGTGATTGGAGAGGAAGACGTCGGGATCGAGCGCGCGCAGTTTCGCGAAGGACGCGCGATAGTCGTCGAAGATCCGCGGATACTTTTCGTTGCGCACGAGCTGGTAGCCCGGCGCGGTGACGCTGCAGAGGAAGACGACGTCGAGCGGCTTGCCGTCTTCGACGATGCTCGTGCGCCACGTGGTGCAGCCTTGCGTGTGGCCGGGCGTGAGCATCGCGGTCATGGCGATGTTGCCGACGCGCACGACTTCGCCGTCTTTCACGATGTGATCGGCCGTGACGGGCGGATACGCGAAGCGGTCGCCGAATGCGAAGTCGTTCTTGCCGCCGCGCGCCGCGAGCTCGGCATCGCGCGCGGACAAGTACACCTTCGCGCCGGTCTTCTTCTGCATCTCCGCGAAGCCGCCGATGTGATCGAAATGCGCGTGCGACGCGAGCAGCACGCGAATGTTCTTCGGATCGAATCCGAGCTTCTCGATGCTTTGCATGACGAGCGGCGCGCCGTCGGCCAGCGGCACATCAAGCAAGACCAACCCGGCATCGTCGACCAACAAGTACGACCCGAGCTCCTCGGTTCCCACGTAATAGATGTTGCCCACGATGCGCGCGGGCTCCGCGGCGCGCGTCCACGACGCCGGCATCTCCGCACGCGCCATCGCGGCAATCGCGAGCAGCAACAACACGCGCTTCACTCCGGCCTCCGCACGCGCAGCGTCGTCTCGCGCAACACGACGAAGCACTCGCGCCACGACTCGACATCCTCGGTCTCGAACAGCGCGCGAATTCTCGTGAAGAGCACGCGGCGTCCCGGACTCTTCAAACGCACGAAGAGGAGTCCGGCGTGCGTACCGTGCGCGAAGACGCGCGCGTCGGCGAATCTCCGATCCTGCGTGATGAGAAACCTTCCCTCGGCCTGCGCGACGGCGCGCACGTTTTCATCCGACTTGCCGGACAGCTCTCGCGTGTAGACGTGCTCGACGTCATGACCGAGCGCGCGAAGCGCTCTCACCAGGCGAAAGGGCAGGTTCTCGTCCAGCAGGATCCGCATCGTCGCGTTGCGGGACCTCGAGCAGCGGCAGATCCTCTTCGGCGGAAGCAGCGGCGAAGGCGATCACGGCCTTGAGGTCCTCCCTCGTCACCGCGGGAAAGTCCTCGAGGATTTCCGCCTCTTCGGCCCCCTCGGCCAGACTCGCCAGCAGCGTCCGGAGAGTAACACGCGTTCCGCGGATCACGGGCTCGCCGCCGCAGATGTTCGGATCGCGCACGATGTGGTCATGGAAGGTCATTTTTTAATGCATAAGTTTAATTCGTGATGCGAAATCAACCTACACGTTAACGCTGACTCCTCGGATACCGAAACAGACACTTATGTGAGTCATCATACGCCGCGTGTTGACGTTCGCGGAGCGGCTGGATGCGGCGATTGAAGCCAGCGGCAGAACTGCGAACGACATCGCGAACGACGCTGACATCACTCCGCAGCACCTCAGCAAACTGCGCAACGGCGAACAGAAAAACCCGCAGCTCGATCTCCTGCTCAGACTCGCGAGCGCGTTGAACACGACGGTCGGCGCACTCGTGGGCGACCTCAAGACGCCCACCCCCGAAGACGAGCGCGTCCTCACGAACTTTCGCGGCTGGATCGACGATCAACTCGTGACCATCGACGCGCTTCGCAAGCCGAACGCGGAGATCGCGCGGCAAATCCCGTCGCGCGCGAAACGCGCTGCCGACCGCAAGCCGATCGACAATCCATTCGATCCCACCGTGAACCTCGAGTTGGACGCGGTCGACGACTCGATGACCGGCGCCGGCATCTTCCCCGGCGACAAGCTGTACGCGATTCCCGCGGAGAGCGCGGAGTCCGCGATCGGAAAGATCGTCGCGTGCCGCATCGGCGAAACGGTCTTCGTCAAGCGCCTCGTGACGCAACACGAGCAACTCTTTCTGCTCAGCGAGAATCCGCGCTATCTCGCCATCGCCGTCGATCCGAAATCCTTCGAGCTCCTCGGCATCGTCATCGGCCGCCTCGGCAGAATCGCCTGAACGGCGCTACACTTTTCCGCGGAGACCACGACCATGAACCGCATCCTCCTCGCCCTCGCCCTTCTCACCGTCTGCGCACTTCCCGCCTTCGCCGAGCAAGACCGCACGAGCGTCATCGATGACGTGATCCGCATGTCGAAGGCCGGCGTCGACGATGACGCGATCATCAAGTTCGTTCGCGAGTCGCACGATCTGTACGTCGTCGACGCGGACGTGATCATCGCGCTCAGCGATGCGAAGGTGTCGAAGCCAGTGCTCGAAGCAGTGATGGACGAGGCGTACGATCGCGGCGATCGCAACCGTCGCAGCGACGATCGCGACGACCGCCGCACGCGCACGGTTTACGTGCGTCCGTACGTTGGTTCTTACTATGGCGCGTACAGCCCGTGGAGCTACGGCCCGTACTACGATCCGTTCTGGTACGGACCGCGGATCTCGATCGGGTTCGGCTTCGGCGGATACCGCGGCGGTTACTACCGCGGTGGACATTGGGGCGGCGGCCATCGCGTCCGCGGGCGTCACTGACGACTGCACAGGAACCGTTGCGCGGCTCCTGTGTCAATCGCGAATTTGCGTTGCCGCTCAGTAGTTTACGCGCGATGAATTCGCGTGCTTGCGCCGCGGCAAACCCTGCTACGATCGCTCGCCAAATCGCGATCCGTTAGGAAGAAATGTTTCGTCTCGAACAGCTCGAAATCCACGGCTTCAAGTCGTTCTACGATCCCGCCAAGCTCAGCTTCCCCGCCCCGATGACCGCGGTCGTCGGGCCGAACGGCTGCGGCAAGTCCAACATCTGTGACGCGCTGATCTGGGTCCTCGGCGAGAACCGCGCCTCGCACATCCGCGGCGAGACGATGGAAGACGTGATCTTCCAGGGCTCCGCGCGACGCCGTCCTCTCTCAATGGGCGAAGTCACGCTCACGCTCGGCACGTACAACGGCGACAGCGATCATCCGATGGCCGACGACGGCAAGATCGTCATCCATCGCCGCGTCTTCCGCGACGGGCAGTCGGAGTTCCGCCTGAACGGCAAGCGCGTGCGGATGAAAGACATCTCCGACATCCTCATGGATACCGGTCTCGGCATCCGCAACTACTCGGTGATGGAGCAGGGCAAGATCGACCTGATCCTCTCGAACAAGCCGCAGGATCGCCGCAAGCTGATCGAAGAAGCGGCCGGCATCACGAAGTACAAGACAAAGCGCCGCGCCGCGGAGCTCAAGCTCGAGGAGACGCAGCAGAATCTTCTGCGCATCGACGACACGCTGTCCGAGGTGACGCGGAATCTGAATTCGCTGAAGCGACAGGCGTCGAAAGCGCGTCGCCACAAAGAGCTCGCCGATCAACTCTCGACCGCGAAGCGCTCGCTGTACAAAGGACGCATCCTCTTCGCGCAGACGGAAGAAGAAGCGGCGAACGCGGGACTCGCGGACGCGCAGTCGCGCGAGGCGGAGCTCGCGGCGCAACTCGGCACGGACGAGGCGGAGCTGAGCGAAACGCGCACCGTTCACACGGACCGGTCGCATCGCGCGTCGAAAGTGCGCGAGGAGATCGCCGGCCTCTCCGGTGAAGTCGAGCGTCTCCGCTCTTTCCTCCAGCAATCCGAAACCAACCTCGGCGATCTCGTGCAGCGCATCGACGGCGCGCGCGGTCAGATCGCGACACTCGAGACCGAGGGCGCGGAGCAGCAGGCGTCGCTCGATGAGAAGACGCAGCAGCTCGAGTCCGCGCGCGGAGAGCGCAATCGCTTCCGCGAGATCGCGGATCAGGTCGAGCGCGAGCGCGCGGAAAAAGGCGACGCCGTGCGTCAGCACGAGAAGGCGCTATCCGACTCGCGCGAGTCGCTCATGCGCACGATCGCTAAGATCTCCGAGGCGCGCAATCAGGTGCATCAGATCGAGATCGCGGTGGAGAAGTGCGAGTTCTATCTGTCGAAGCTGACGGAAGGCGCGCGCAAGGCCGCGGAGAGCCGCGACGGCGCACTCGCGCAGATGTATGAGTGGGAGCAGTCGGTGCGCGACGCCGAGCAGGCGCTCGTCACCGCGCAGCAGACCGCGCGCGAGGCGATCGCGCGACGCGACGACCTCGTGTCGCGACGCGAGTCGACGCGCGAGTCGCTGTCCGCGTCGCGCGACCGCGTGTCGCAGACGACGTACAAGATCGACTCGCTGCGTACGCTGCTCGTTTCGCTCGAAGCGCAGGATGAAGATGTCCGCCGCGCGATTCTCGAGCTGATCCCGAATGCAGTCGCGGCCGCGGAAGCCGTGCGCGCCGCGCAGGGATTCGAAGCCGCGCTCGACACGCTCCTGCGCGAAGTGTCGAAGGCGGTGGTCGTCGACTCGAGCGATGTCGCGTCCGAGGCGATTCGGCGTCTGCGTGAGCGCGGCGCGGGTCGCGGCGCGTTCATCACTCTCGATTTCGCGCCGACCGCCGAAGGCTCGCGGCGCGGCGACGCGGCGCATTCGGTCGTCGGTGAAGGTCCGGTCGCGGACGCGGTGCGTCACGCGATTCCCGAGGCGTACATCGTCGGCTCGCTGGGCGAGGCGATGCAGCGCGCGAAGGAGCGGCCGAACGCGACGTTCGTCACGCTCGAAGGCGACGTCGTGCGCGGACCGCTCGTCGTCGGCGGGAAAACCGAAGGCGCGACGCCGGGCGTGTTCTCGATCAAGCGCGAGATCGCTGACCTCGAAGCTCTCCTCGGATCCGAGGAAACGCGCGCGAGCGGAATCGCCGCGGAGCTGCAATCGATCGACGAAGAGCTACGCGCCGCGGACGACGCGCGCATTATCGCGGAAGAGCGTTCGCGCACGGCGGAGCACGACTTGCGCGAGCGCCGCAGCCAGCGCGAGCGCGCGGGCGCGGAGCTGCAGCGCTACGAGAAAGATCTCGCGGTCGCGTCGGAAGAGCAGACGCTGTATGCCGAGGAGAAGGAACAGCTCATCGGCCGCAAGAACGCGGCGATCGGTGAAGTCGATCAGTTGCAGGCGCGCGAGCAGGAGCTGCACGACGCCATTCGCGTGCACGAGGAGCAGTTGTCGTCCGCGCGCGAGGTGTTCGAGCAGATCACGGAAGTCGCGTCGAAGGCGCGCGTGGACGTCGAGAGCGCGACCGGCAACGTGAACGCGGTCGCACGGGAGCACGAGAACCTCTCGCGCATCGTCATCTCACTGGGCGCGCGCGCGACGCAGTTGCAGCAGGAGATCGAGACGCTCGTGCGGCGGCAGCAGGAGACGGAAGTCGCGGTCGAGAAGGCGCGCGGTCAACTCGACGAGTCGCTGACGAAGTTGCACGAGCTGTCCGAGATGCGAGTCTCGCTCGAAGCGGAAGTCGCGGATCTCGACGCGCGCGTGCAGGAGCTCGGCGCGCGTGCGGTGACGTCGCGCGATCAGTGGAACACGGCGAAGGATGCGCTGTTCGAGTCCGAGCGTCGCGTCGATCGCGCAAAGTCCGCGTTCGATCTCTTGCGCGAACAGATCGCGCTCGATCTGCACGCGGGCATCGATGCGCTGGCGGACGTCGAGCCGCCGGCGGATGACGACGCGCGCGGATCGCTCGAATCGGAAGTGGCGAAGCTGTCGGATCAACTCGAGAAGATTGGTCCCGTGAACGTGCTCGCGATCGAAGAGCATCAGGAGCTCGAGACGCGCGAGTCGTTCCTGCGCACGCAGCGCGACGATCTCGTGCAGTCGATCGAGTCGCTGCGACAGACGATCCGCAAGATCAACCTCACGTCGCGCGAGCTGTTCCGCGATGCGTTCTCGGCGGTGAACGGATCGTTCACGGAGATCTTCACGTCGCTCTTCGGCGGCGGCACGGCGCGCATGCAACTCCTCGACGAAGAGGATGTGCTGGAGAGCGGCATCGAGCTCGTGGCGCAGCCGCCGGGAAAGAAGAATCAGTCGATCGCGCTGCTCTCGGGCGGCGAGCGCGCGCTGACGGCGATCGCGCTGCTGTTCGCGATCTTCCGCTACAAGCCGTCGCCGTTCTGCATCCTCGACGAGGTCGACGCGCCGCTGGACGAGGTGAACACGGAGCGCTTCGTGCGACTCGTGCGCGACTTCTCGCGCGACACGCAGTTCATCGTGATCACGCACTCACGCCGCACGATGGAGGCGGCGGACATCCTGTACGGCGTGACGATGGAGGAGGCGGGCTGCTCGCGCCTCGTGTCGGTGAATTTCTCGGAGATGGAGAGTTAGGACACCCGCGCGACCGGCACGACGACGACGTCGCCGTTCGGCTGCGTGACGAGCCGCATCACCGCGGTGTCGCTGAAGTCCGCGAGCTTCGACTCCGCACCGCAGCGACGGCACGCGCCGGTCGCCGCGTCCGTCCCCATCGGCACGAAGTGAAACCGCTCCTTGCGGCACGAGTCACACAACTCGCGCACGACGTCATAGCTGATGAGAGACAGGCGCTTCTTCGACATTGCGGCGCGGATTGTAGGGGGCGGCGGACGGGACGGGTGTGAGCGGCGTCACCAGAGGGCGGAGAGAGGCAGCTCCATTTCTTCGAAGGGCTCCAGGACGACTTCACAGATCCAGTCCGGGACAATGTCCCAGTACTTGTCTGTGGGCCGCTCGGGCACGCGTTCACGCGTCCAACCGGCGACGTCCGGAACGAAGACATCGCGATCCAGATGGATTTCTTCCATGATCGCGAGCCGCAAAGCGGCGGAACAACTCTCCATCAATGAGCTCGGCGATGAGGTTGTCCGGCACCTTCAGCAGGTCATCGTAGGTCGCGGGACGCTCCGCTGTCTTCGCCACGTCAGTCATTGTACGCGCGGCGCCGTCGCGCTCACCGCGCACCACGCCGCCACCAATCCGATCGCGGCGCTGGCGACGACATCGCTCGGCCAGTGGCGGAACGCGAGCACGCGCGCGAGGCCGACGCCTGTCGCGAGCGCGAAGGCGAGCACGCGCAGCG
>DATELS010000181.1:0-16318 GCA_035276365.1 Thermoanaerobaculia bacterium | reverse complement strand
TTCCGGCGACGCTGTTAGGCCGCGGATGATGTCCAGCGCGCGCTGCGCCGATGCGCCATCGGTCGACGCGACGGTGACTTTGCCGTCGTCCTCGACGTCGATCTTCGTTCAGGTCTCCTCGACGATCCAACGGATCGTCTTACCGCCGGAGCCGATGACGTCGCGGATGCGGTCTTTCGGAACGTGGATGGTGTAGAGGCGCGGCGCGAACTCGGAGAGCTCGGTGGCCGGCGTGGAGATGGCCGCTTCCATGATGCCGAGGATGTGCAGGCGGCCGGCCCGGGCCTGTTCGAGCGCCTTGGCCATCACTTCGCGCGAGAGACCGGCGACCTTGATGTCCATCTGCAGCGCGGTGATGCCGTTGCGCGAGCCCGCGACCTTGAAGTCCATGTCGCCTTCGTGGTCTTCCATACCGGCGATGTCGGAGAGGATCGCGAACTTGTTGTTCTCGCCGCTGACGAGACCCATCGCCACGCCACCGACCGCGGCGCGCATCGGCACGCCCGCCTGCATGAGCGCGAGCGAGCCGCCGCACACGGACGCCATCGACGACGAGCCGTTGGACTCGAGGATGTCGGACACGATGCGGATCGTGTACGCGAACTCGTCTTCCGCGGGCAGGAGCGGCGCGAGCGCGCGGCGCGCGAGGTTGCCATGACCGATCTCGCGGCGCGCCGGTCCGCGCAGGAACTTCACTTCGCCGACCGAGAAGGGCGGGAAGTTGTAGTGGAGCATGAAGCGCTGGAAGGTCTCGCCTTCGAAGTCTTCGATCTTCTGCGCTTCCTGCGGCGTGCCCAGCGTCACGGTGACGAGCGCCTGCGTCTCGCCGCGCGTGAAGATCGCGGAGCCGTGCGTGCGCGGGAGCACGCCGACCTCGATCGAGATCGGACGGATCTCGTCGAAGCGGCGTCCGTCGACGCGCGTGTTCTCGTTGAGCATGAGATTGCGGAAGATCTCGACTTCCATCTCGCCGATGGCGGCGGTCGTCGACGCGAGACGCTCGGCGTCGTCGGCCGGCACGGTGGCGAGGATCGCCTGACGCGCGGCCTTCATCGCGGCGCTGCGCGTGTGCTTGCCGGTGGTGAGCATGGCCTGCTTGAGCGAGTCGCCGTGCTGGCCCATCAGCTCGTGCAGCAGCTCGTCGGTGAACTTCGGCGTGTACTTCACTTCGAGCTTGGTTTTGCCGACGTCGTCGCGCAGTTGGTTCTGCAACTGGCAGATGCGGCGGATCTCTTCGTGCGCGGCGTCGAAGGCGTCGAGGACGACGGCCTCGCTGACTTCGCGCGCGCCCGCTTCGACCATCACGATCGCGTCATGCGTGCCCGCGACGATGAGGTCGAGGTCGGAGAGATCGCGCTCGGCGTTGGTCGGGTTGATGACGATCTTGCCCTCGACGTAGCCGACGCGCACCGCGCCGATGGCGTTGTGGAACGGGATCTCGGAGATGACGAGCGCCGCGGAGGCGGCGTTGATCGCGAGCACGTCCGGATCATTCTCGCCGTCCGCGGAGAGGACGAGCGCGATGATCTGCGTTTCCTGCCGGTAGCCCTTCTGGAAGGACGGACGGAGCGGGCGGTCGATGAGGCGGGAGGTGAGGATTTCCTTCTCGGTCGGACGTCCTTCACGCTTGAAGAAACCGCCCGGGATGCGGCCGCCGGCGTACGTGTACTCCTTGTAGTCGACGGTGAGCGGCATGAAGTCGCCGATCACGTTGCCGTCTTTGTAGCAGGCGGTGGCGAGGACGACGGTGTCGCCGTAGCGCACCACGCACGCGCCGTGTGCCTGTTTGGCGATCGCACCCGTCTCGAGAGACAGGGTTTTCCCGCCGATCTGCATTTCTCTTTTGAAACTCATGGGTTCCCTTCGATATCCGCGAGGCCACTCATCACCTCGGGCTGTTGAATTGTCCGCTTGGGGCCGAACGATGGGATCCGGCCGGGGGGAAAAGTTGCTGCAGGGTTTGAGCCCGAAAACACGCGGGGCGGGCACGAGGCCCGCCCCGGAAAATGGGATCGCTTACTTTCGAATGCCGAGCTTATCGATGATCGAGCGGTACCGCTCCACGTCGGTCTTCTTGAGGTAGTCGAGAAGACGACGGCGGCGCCCGACGAGCTTCAGAAGGCCGCGGCGCGAGTGGTGATCCTTCGCGTGAGCCTTGAAGTGCTCGGTCAGATAAGTAATGCGGTTCGAGAGGAGTGCGATCTGCACTTCTGGCGATCCGGTATCGCTGTCATGGACGCGATACTGGTTGATGAGGTCCGACTTCTGCTCCTTGGTGGTCGACAAAATCCGTTTCTCCTAAATCAGTTGCCGTTGAATCGATACACGTCTAGCCGTTGAAGCGCGACAGGGTAACAGCCACAGGCATCGAAATCAATCCCGCGGGGACTCAATCGACGCGGAGAACGGCCTTGCCGGCAACGTTCCGGTCACGAAGCTCGGCGATGGCCGCGCCCGCCTCGCGCCAAGGGCGCACGCTGGACACTTCGGTGCGCAGCTCGCCGCGCGCGATCATCGATGCAAGATCGGAGAGGGCGCGGGGCGCGAAGGGCGCGTAGTCGACTTCGTCGAAGATGATGAAGCCGTACAGCTTCGCGCGGCCGCGCGCGAAGAACGGACGGACGTCGAACGTGGTCTGCGCATTCGACGAGTTGCCGAAGGAGACGATGGTGCCGCCGGGGGCGACGCGCAGGAACGCCGCCGCGAGGGACGCACCGCCGACGGATTCGAGAATGAGATCGAAGCGCGGACCGTCGTTGTCGAGCGCGAGCACGAGCTCGTCCGCGCCGAGGTCGCGCAAGCCTTCGCCGCGCTCGGGACGGCCGATGACGCCGGTCACGTGCGCGCCTCCACGATGCGCGAGCTGAATGGCGAAACGTCCCACCCCTCCCGCCGCGCCGGTGACGAGCACGTGTTTGCCGAGCAGCGAGCCGCCAATCTCGAGGCAGCGAAGCGCGGTCAGTCCGGCGACCGGCAGCGTCGACGCGTCTTCGAACGACACGTCCTCGGGCAACGCCGCGAGATTGCGTACCGGCACCGCCACGAGCTCCGCCCACGCGCCGCTGCGCACGATGCCGACGACGCGCGTTCCTTCGCGCGGTCCGCTGCCGTCCGCCGCCGCGCGCTCGACGACGCCGGCGACGTCCCATCCCGGAATCGTGCGCTCCTTCGCCACTTCGACCGCGCGCGCCTCGCCGCGATTCAGCGAGAACGCGCGCATGCGCACGAGCACTTCGTTCGAGCGCGGCGACGGCGCGTCCACGTCGCGCAATTCGAGCGGAGCGGCAACGAGCGCGCGCATCATCCGGCCAGCACGACTTTCGGCCGCACTTCCACCGGGCCGCCGTCGCGCAGCACGTTCACGACTTCGCCGATCACGACGAGTTGATCATGGGGATTCCCCAACGCGAGGAGATCACCTTTCTGCACGCGGACGCGCGGGACCATGATCACGCCCTGCCCGTTCATCATCTTCCCCTGCTGCGCCCAGTCGATGCGCAGCTTCTCCAGCGGCAGGTCGATGTCGGACAAGCTCTGGAACGCGGGCGGCTTGAGAATCGAGTCGGGCGTGCCTTCGCTCACCGCATCGAACGCGATCGCCTGCTCGACTTTGAAGTTGCCGATCGCCGTCCGCCGCAGCTCTTTCAAATGCGCGGGGATGCCGATCGCTTGTCCCAGGTCGTGCGCGAGCGAGCGCATGTAGGTACCGGCGGAAGAGCGCACGCGGAACTTCGCGATCGATCCCTGCACCTCCGTGATCGTGAACTCGTACACGGTCACGCGCTTCGGCTGCAGCTTCACCTCTTCGCCCTTGCGCGCGAGCTCGTACGCGCGCACGCCTTCGATCTTCTTCGCCGAAAACGCGGGCGGCATCTGCTCGATCTCGCCCGTGAACTTGGCGAGGTACGGCGGGAAGTGAATGTGCGCGATCTTCCGCTCGACCGGCTCGCTCGCCGGAGTGCCGGTCGCGTCGTACGTGTCGGTCGCCCAGCCGAACTGGATCGTCCCCTCGTACGTCTTCTCCATCCCCATCAGATACGCCTGCAGCCGTGTGGCCTTGCCGACGCAGAGCACGAGCAGGCCCGTTGCCATTGGATCGAGCGTGCCGGTGTGGCCCGCCTTCTTCACCTTCGCGCGGCGCCGAAAGACCTCGACGACGTCATGCGACGTGAGGCCGGACTTCTTGTCGACGAGCAACACGCCGTCGACCGACTTCTTCGGGTCGATCATCGGCGCAAGGATATGTCACTCCTCCTCCACCGCGCGCAGCACTTTCAGCGCGCGCTTGCGCAGCGGTCCCATGAGCGGGAGCGACGACACGCGCAGCAGTTGCACGAGGAGATCGAGCGTCGCGTCGACGAGTCGCTGCGTGCGACGCTGTCCCGGCGACTCGTCCGTGATCCAGAAGTAGATCAAGCCCATGTGATAGAGCCACAACAGGCGCGGGAGATGCGGCGCGAGGTCTTTCGCAATCGTGACGTCCGCGCCTTCGAGCGCGCGCGCGTACCAGAAGATGTGATCGTCGCGCACTTCGCGCGTCTCGGGTCCGAACGGCGAGAGCGGATCGCGCGGATCGACGCCCGCCTTGAGCAGCGCCGTCAGGAGACTGCGATGCGCCGCGAACTGCGCGAACTTCGCGTCGATGATTCCGCGGATGCGCTTCTTCACGTCCTTCGTCGACGCGATCACCTGCGCGAAGACCTCGCGCGCCTCTTCCTCCGTGCGGAGGTAGAACGCCATCACGAGGTCTTCCTTCGACCGGTAGTAGTAGTAAGCCGCTCCCGTCGCCACCCCCGCCTCCGCCGCGACGTCGCGCATCGTCGTCTCCGCGAATCCCTTGCGCTGGAAGAGCCGCAACGCGGCGTCGAGAATGCGCGCGCGCGTCTCTTCGGCTTTGGCGGTGGCCATCACCACAAGGATACGGCCTCCGTCATGCGCGCCGCACGCGTGTCGCACAGATCGCGCGCGGCCGCGCCCCACCGAGGAAACTCGAACGGAAACCCGAGCTCGCGCAAACGACGCGGCGCGACGCGACGGCTCTTGAGCACGAGCTCCGACTCCGTGCGCAGCGCCAACGCGCCGAGCTCGATGAGCGGCGCGGGCACGGGAATGTGCAGCGGAACGCCGAGGGCGCGGCGGATTGCATCCATGAACTCTTCGTTCGGCAGCGGATGCGGCGCGGCGACGTTGACCACGCCGTCGACGTTCTCGTGCGCGATGAGCCAGTCGATCGCGCGCACGTAGTCGCGCTCGTGAATCCACGACACGTACTGCCTGCCGTCGCCGAAGCGGCAGAGGCCGAGGGATGCGAGTCCGCGCAGCATCGTGAACGTGGAGCCGGGCTCGTTCGTCATCACGATCGCGGTGCGCATCTTCACCTTGCGCGTCGCCGGCGTCTTCGCGGCGTCGAACGCCTGCTCCCACGCCTTCGCCACGTCGATCGAGAAGCGCCACGTGTCCGGCGCGTTCGGCTCGTCGCCGCCGAGGAGGCCGAAGTACTCGTCGTTGTCCTTGTCGAAGCGATGCGCGTAGATCGTCGCCGTGCTCGATTGCAGCCACACCTTCGGCGGATTCGGAACCGCGGCGATCGCCTCGCCGACGACGCGCGTCGAGTCGAGGCGCGAGCGCAGGATGGCGTCGCGGTTGCGCGCGTTGTAGCGGCAGTCGACGCTGCGCCCGGCGAGGTTGATCACCGCGTCCGCGCCGTCGAAGAGCGTCGCCCATGGGCCGAGGGTGCGGCCGTCCCAGAGGATGCCGGGCTTGTCGCGATCGCGGGTGAGGACGAGGACGTCGTGCCCTTTGGCGCGGAAGGCGCGCGTCAGGAGCGAGCCGAGGTGACCGGAACCGCCGGGGAGGATGATCTTCATGGTGTCTCCTTTTGAACTCGTTCAATTCAAAGGTAGGTCGCAAGCGGATCAAGGTCAAGTGAATTTTTGAACGAGTTCGAAAGAGTATCGTGTGCGGATGACCTCGCTCCTCGCGAATCCACAGGTGCACACGGCGTTCGAGCTGTTCGGCTACGCGGCCGCGCTGCTCGTCTACTCGCGACGCCGTCCCGAGCCCAATCCCCTCGGCGCGCGCGAGAGTGCGGCCGTCATCGCGGGCGCGGTGATCGGCGCGGCGCTTGGGATGCGCCTCCTCGTCTCGCTCTCCTATCGCAACGTCTCCGCCGTCCTCGGCGGCAAGACCGCGGTCGGCGGCCTCCTCGGCGGTCTGATCGGCGTCGAGATCGCGAAGGCGCTCCTCGGTGTACGTCGCTCGACCGGCGATCGCTTCGTCTTTCCCATCATCGCCGCGCTCGCGATCGGCCGCATCGGCTGCTTCCTCACGGGACCCATCGATCGCACCGCGGGCGTGCCGACCGATCTCCCGTGGGGCATCGCCATCGGCGACGGCGTGCGCCGCCATCCCGTCGCGCTGTACGAGATCGCGTTTCTGCTGCTGCTGGTGCCGATCCTGCTGCGCGTGCGGCGCACCAACGCGCACGAAGGCGACGCGTTTCGCGTCTTCCTCCTCGCCTATCTCACGTTCCGTTTGTTCGTCGACTTTCTCAAGCCCGATCCGCCGCCGCTCGCCGGCGGACTCACCGCCATCCAATACGCGTGCATCGGAGGCATCGCGTACTATTGCGCGATCTTCGTGCGGCGCGCGTCCAGGCGCCTCGCGGCAACGACGTAACGATGGCCACGACGCGGCCTTACCTGTACTACGACGCGGTCGTCTCGATCTGCACGACGTGCTTCCGCAAAGTCGACGGCAAGATCGTCTTCGAAGACGGCCGCGTGTGGATGCTCAAGCACTGCCTCACGCACGGCAGCGAGCGCGTGCTGATCTCGGACGACGTCGACTATTACCGCCAGTGCCGCGAGGTCTACATCAAGCCGCCGGAGATGCCGCGGCGCCGCAACACGCCGATTCAGTACGGCTGCCCGTACGACTGCGGGCTCTGTCCCGATCACGAGCAGCACAGCTGCCTCTCGCTCGTCGAGATCACGGACGCGTGCAATCTGCGCTGCCCGATCTGCTACGCGAACAGCGGCCCGGAGCGGCAGTCGCATCGCCCGCTCGCGGTCGTCGAGGCGATGCTCGACGCGATCGTCGCGAACGAAGGCGAGGCGGACGTCGTGCAGATCTCGGGAGGCGAGCCGACGATTCATCCCGAATTCTTCGCGATTCTCGACGCGGCGAAGCGCAGGCCGATCCGCCATCTCATGCTGAACACGAACGGCGTGCGCATCGCGCGCGACGCGGCGTTCGCGGAGCGGCTGGCGACGTACAAGCCGATGTTCGAGATCTACCTGCAGTTCGACTCGCTCCGCGCGAAGCCGCTGGAGATCCTGCGCGGCGCCGATCTGCGCGACATCCGCATGAAGGCGCTGGAGCGGCTCAACGAGCTCGATCTGTCGACGACGCTCGTCGTCACGCTGCAGCGCGGCGTGAACGATGACGAGATCGGCGAGCTGCTCGACTTCGCGCTGCAGCAGCGCTGCGTGCGCGGGGTGACGCTGCAGCCGGTGCAAGTCGCGGGACGCGTCGACGGATACGACGACGGCGCGAATCGCCTGACGTTGTCCGAAGTGCGCAGAAAGATTCTCGAGCAATCGAAGGTGTTCGCGCCTGGCGATCTCGTGCCCGTGCCGTGTCATCCCGACTCGCTGTGCATGGGCTACGCGTTCAAGAGCGGCGACGACGTGGTGCCGCTGACGTCGATGATCGGCCGCGACGCGCTGATCGACGGCGCGCGCAACACGATCGTGTTCGAGAAGGAGAGCGCGATCCAATCGGCGTTCCTCCGCCTCTTCTCTACCGGCGTCGGATCGGACGCGCAGCCGTCGCGCCTCAAGGATCTGCTGTGCTGCATCCCGAAGGCGAGCGTGCCGGGCGACGTCACGTACGCGAATCTCTTTCGCCTGCTCATCGTCGAGTTCATCGACGCGCAGTCGTTCGACCTGCGTTCGGTGAAGAAGACGTGCATCCACATCGCGCATCCGGACGGGCGCCTGATTCCGTTCGACACGTACAACCTGTTTTACCGCGACGATCTCGAGTCCTCGCGACTCGGTGCATTGCGCAGTTGGGCCACACGATGAGCGAAACGACGCCACCGACACCGCCGCGTTTTGAATGGGGAATCTGCATCGCAGTCTTCATCACGACGCTATTCTGCGGCGCGCTGCTGAACGTCGGCGCGGGACTCCTCGCCCTCGCCTGGGCGCAGCCGCTGCTCGGCGCGATCGTCGGCGCCGCTCCGGGAATCCTCGCGATTCTCCTGTCGCTGCGCATGTCGCGCGCCGGCGCGTCCCAGGGCATGCTTGCCGCGGCGTGCATCGTCGCGCTCGTCGGCGGCCTGTGCGGCTTCGGCCTCGGCCACGGACTCAACGTCCGGTGAGACGAGTCCACTAGAATGCGCGGCGATGCCCAAGCCGCCGCGCAGCAGAAAGTACCTGGTGTGGATGGATTGCGAGATGACGGGACTCGATCCGGCGACGAACGTCCTGCTCGAGATCGCCACCATCATCACGAACTACGACCTCGAGATCATCGACCGCGGGCCGGTGCTGGCCATCCGGCAGAGCGAGGCCAAGCTGGCGGCGATGGACGCGTGGAACCGGCGCACGCATAAGAACAGCGGGCTGCTCGACCGCGTGCGGACGGAAGGCGTCAGCGTGGCGGAGGCGGAACGCGCCACGCTCGCGTTCGTGAAGCGGTACTGCTACGTACGCACCGCGCCGTTGTGCGGAAACTCGATCGGCCAGGACAAGCGGTTTCTCGCGAAGTACATGCCCACGCTGCACGAGTTCCTGCACTACAAGGTCGTCGACGTGAGCTCGATCAAGGTACTCGCGAGCGAGTGGTACGGCGGCAAGTACGAGGCGCCGAAGAAGCAGGAGTTGCATCGCGCGCTGGCAGACATCGAGGAGTCGATCGCGGAGCTGGATTACTACCGGAAGACGGTGTTCGTCGCGAAGTAGCGCTTACTCCTCTTCCTCGACCGTCTCGTTCTCGTCCTTGGGCGGCAGTACCTCGCGCAGGATGGTCTCCACGCGCAGCGCGCGCATCGCCGTCTCGTCGTAGCGGAAGTCGAGCTCCGGCGTGTAGCGGAGGTGAATGCGCTTGCCGAGGGCGTGTCGCACTTGCCCCGCGACGCGGCGCAGTTCCTCGACCGTCGCCTTCGTGTCCTCTTCCTTGAGGCCGGTGATGTACACGCGCGCGTAGTGGAGGTCGGGACTCACCTCGACTTCGCTGATCGAAGACCAGCCGAGGTCGAAGCCTTTGACGTCGGTGCGAAGGACCTGCACGAGCGCGTCGCGCACGTTCTCACCGACTCGGGACGTTCGTCGTGTTTTTTTCATCGGAGGTCTGCTTCCTCGTCGAACTCGAGCTTCTCGCTCGTCCATCCGGCGAGCACGGCATTGCTGTTCGACTCCACGTACTGCTGGATTCTATCGAGCAATGAGTCTGCCGAGTCCTTGCGATCGGCGACGAGCGACACCGCGAGCCGCGCGCGTTGATGCAGATCGTGAAACGCGACCTCGTTCGCCGAGACATGGAAGTGATGCCGCAGCCGGTCGCGCAGCGACTTCACGACCATCCGCTTCTCCTTGAGCGACTGCGCGTACTCGATGTGGATCTCGAAGAGGGCGACGGCGACGATCATGAGTCGCCGCCGCTACGAGTTCAGCGCCGCCTTGATCTCCTCGGTCTTGAACGCTTCGATCACGTCGCCGACTTTGATGTCCTGGAACTTCTCGATGCCGATGCCGCACTCGAAGCCCTGGCGCACCTCGGCCACGTCGTTCTTGAAGTGGCGCAGTGACGAGATCTTGCCCTCGAGGATCACGCGATTGTCGCGCAGCAGGCGGATGCTCGCCGTGCGCGGGATGATGCCCTCGGTCACCATGCAGCCGGCGATCACGCCGACCTTCGGCACCTTGAACGTGTCGCGCACTTCCGCGCGTCCCTGGAACACTTCCTGGAACTTCGGATCGAGCAGACCCGTCATCGCGGCCTTCAGCTCGTCGACGAGGTTGTAGATCACCGTGTACATCCGGATGTCGACGCCTTCCTTCTCCGCGAGGTCGGCCGCGTTGCGCTCCGGTCTCACGTTGAAGCCGACGACGATTGCATCCGACGCGGTCGCGAGCAGCACGTCGTTCGTCGAGATCGCGCCGACCGACGAGTGAATGATGCTCACCTTCACCTCGGGCGTCGACAGCTTGCGCACCGTCTCGTTCAGCACTTCGACCGAGCCCTGCACGTCCGCCTTCAGGATGACGTTCAGCTCCTTCGCCGTGCCCTGCTGCATGCGCTGGAAAAGCTGGTCGAGCGACATGCGTCCGACCTTCGACTGCGCGGCCTCGCGTGCCTTCTCCTGGCGAAGCTGGCCGATCATGCGCGCCTGCGTGTCGTCGTCGACGACGGCGAGACCGTCGCCGGCGTTCGGTACATCCTCGAAGCCCGTCACCTGCACCGGAGTCGCGGGACCCGCGTCCTGAATGCGCTTCCCGCGCTCGTCCGTCATCGCGCGAACGCGGCCCCACGTGTGACCCGAGAAGAACGGATCGCCGATCTTCAGCGTGCCGTCCTGGATCAGCGCCGTCGCGACGATGCCGCGGCCGACTTCCTTCTTCGCCTCGAGCACCACGCCCTTCGCGGGCAGATCGGGATTCGCCTTGAGATCGAGCATGTCCGCGGTGAGCAGAATCATGTCGAGGAGATCGTCAATGCCCTTCTTCTGCTTCGCCGACACCTCGACCGACACGACGTCGCCGCCCCACTGCTCGACGAGCACGTTCGCGTCCGCGAGCTCGCGGCGCACGCGCTCGACATTCGCGTTCGGCTTGTCGATCTTGTTGATGGCGACGATCATCGGGACCTTCGCCGCCTTCGCGTGATCGATCGCTTCCTTCGTCTGCGGCATGACGCCGTCGTCGGCCGCGACGACGAGGACGACGATGTCCGTCACCTTCGCGCCGCGCGCGCGCATCATCGTGAACGCCTCGTGACCCGGCGTGTCGAGGAAGACGATCTTCCGGCCGCGTTTCTCGACGTGATACGCGCCGATGTGCTGCGTGATGCCGCCGGCCTCGCCTTCCGCGACATTCGTCTCGCGGATGGAGTCGAGCAGCGACGTCTTGCCGTGGTCGACGTGACCCATGACCGTGATCACGGGACCGCGCGGCGTGGTGCCGCCGCCCGTCGCCTCGCTGCGCTCCATCGCCTCCATCTCGACGGCCTCTTCGAACGAGACCATCTCCGCGTCGAGGCCGAGCTCGCGCGCGACTTCGAGCGCGAGGTCCGCGCCGAGGGGCTGGTTGATGGAGACCATGAGGCCCTTCTTCATGAAGAGGTGCTTCATGAGGTCGTTGGCCTTGACGTCGAGCTTCTCCGCGAGCTCCTTCACCGTCACGCCCTCGGTCAGCGCGACCTTGCCGGTCGGGCGCTTGAACTCGAGGACCTTCGCGTTCGCGGACGACTGGCGTCGCGCATCGCGGCGCGTGGAGACGCGCTTCGGACCTTCTTCGAGATCGGGCAGCACGATGTCCGGACCGATGTCATCGGCGATGACCTGCGTTCCGGAGAACGGGCCCTTCGTCAGCAGCTCCTGATCGAACTCCGCGGCGCGCACGGTTTTCCCGCGCTTGCCCGTCTTCTTCTTCTCGTGCTCCTCGGGACGATCATCCTCTTTCTTGCGGCGGATGATGTTCGAGCCGGGCATCGTCGGCGGCGGAGGCGGAGCCATTCCGGGACGACCCGGACCACCGGGACGCAGACCGGGACCGCCGGGTCCGCGCATGCCGGGACCCGCGGGACGTGCGCCCATCGGACCACCGGGACGCGGACCGCCGGGACCCATCGGACGCGGAGCGCCGGGACCCGCGGGACGCGCGCCCATCGGAGCGCCGGGACGGCGATCTCCCATCGGCGCGCCGGGGCGACGGTCGCCGCCCATCGGCGGAGCCGACGGACGTTGCGCGGACGGCGTCTGCTGCATCGGTGTCTGTCCGGCGTAATTCGGACGCGGACCCTGCGGCGCGCGCGCACGCGGACCGGTGGGACCCGTCGGGCGACGATCGTGCGACGCAGGCGGCTGTGCAGCCGCGGGACGCGCGGGCTGCGGAGCCGGATGCGCCTCGGCGGGCGCTTCCTCTTTTTCCGTGGCGGTCGGAATCGGAGCAGGCGCCTCGGCGGCGACTTTCGGCTGCGGCTTCTCGGGCGCGGCGGGAGCTTCCTTCGCGGCGCGCTCTTCCGCCTCGACGGCTTCCACGAACTCCGGAATGATGACCGTGGGCGGCGGAGCGGCAACCGGCTCTTCCTTCGGCGTCTCGACCTTCTTCCGCACGGGCGGTTGAACGATCGGACGCGGAGGACGGACCGCTTCCTTCTTCTTCTCCACCACCGGCTTGTCCTCGCGCATGATGACGCTGCGCGTGCGGGTCGTGAGCTTCTTGCCGGTGATGAGCGCCTGGATCACCTCAGGCTCGAGGACCTGACTCGGATCCGTGATATCGGCGCCGAGCGACTGAAGCTGGAAGATCATGTCCTTCTCGGACTTCCCCATCTTCTTCGCGATGTCGCTCACTTTGATCTTTGCTGCCGCCATTCAATCTCCCTTGGTCTAAAGCGCCGCTTACTCCACAGAAGCCTCGGCCTGTTGCTCGTCCGAGGCTTCCTCTTCTTCGGAACCTTCTTCTGCGTCCTCGCCGATGGCGTCTTCGTCGTCGGCATCCTCGTCGGCATCCTCATCATCCGAGGCTTCCTGGACTTCGTCGACCTGCTCGTGCTTGCGCGCGAGCTCGATCATCTGTCCGGCCATCTCGTCGTCGACGCCTTCGATCGCCGTGAGGTCTTCGACCGACGCGTTGATCACCGAGTCGAGATCGTCGTAGCCGGCGTCCTCGAGGAGCTGCGCCCAGTCGTCGGGCATGTCCTCGATGTCGCGGACATTCGTCTGCGCGCGCGACTCGGCCATCGCTTCCTGCAGCATCGCTGCGAGCGCATCCGCGACCTCGCCCTTCACTTCTTCCTCGGACTTGATGTCGATCTTCGCGCCGATCAGCTCCGCGGCGAGACGCACGTTCAGTCCGCGCTTGCCGATGGCGAGCGAGAGCTGGTCGTTGTCGACGATGACGTCGAGATGCGGGCGATGCGCGCCCTCGTCGCTCGTCACGCTGACGCGCGTGATCTTCGCCGGCGCGAGCGCGTTCTGCGCGTAGTTCACGATGTCGTCGTGCCAGGGAATGATGTCGATCTTCTCGCCGCGCAGCTCGCGGATGATCGACTGCACGCGCGAGCCCTTCATGCCCACGCATGCGCCGACCGGATCGACGTCGCGCTCGCGCGAGGAGACCGCGATCTTCGCGCGCTCGCCCGGCTCACGCACCGCGCCCTTGATCACGACCGTACCGTCATAGATCTCCGGCACTTCCATCTCGAACAGCTTGATGAGCAGACGCGGATCGGTGCGCGAGAGGACGACCTGCGGTCCCTTCGGCTGCGTGTGCACGTCGACGATGACCGCCTTGATGCGATCGCCCTGCGAGTAGCGCTCGGCCCGCGACTGATGGTGTCGCGGGATGATCCCCTCGGTCTTGCCATTGAGATCGATGATCATGTCGCCGCGCTCGAAACGCTTCACGTAGCCGTTCTCGAGCTCGCCCATCTTGTCCTTGAACTCGTTGAAGACCTTCTCGCGCTCGGCCTCGCGGACCTTTTGATAGAGCACCTGCTTCGCCGACTGCGCGGCGATGCGTCCGAGGTCGGCGGGAGGCGTGGTGAGAGGAATCTTCACCTCATCGCCCTGCTCCACATCCGGATCGATCTTCTGCGCCTCGTAGGTGCGGATCTGCGTGTTCTGGTCGCGGACGACGTCGACGACTTCCTTGGAGATGTAGTCGAGGCGCACCGTGCCGCCGGTCTGCGCGTCCGGATCGACCTTGCGGGCCTGGTCCAGCGTCCACTGTGCCTGCGGATCCTCGATCTGGTTCTCGTCTTCGACGATCTCCTTGATCGCGGTGATCTTCACGCCGCCGTTCGAGCGGTCGAGGACGGCCTCGAGCGGCTCGCGGGTCTTGTAGTACTTGCGCGCGGCCGTGGCCAGCGCATCTTCGAGCGCGCTGTACACGCGATCGACGTCGATCGCCTTCTCGTACGCAAGCGCCTTAATGTCTTTGTCGTTGAACATCGCTTCCTTCCGTCAGATCTCCACTTCCAACCGCGTTTCCTTGATGTCGCCCAAAGGAATCGCGTAATCGGGATCCTTCTTCATCTTCGGATCGCTCACGACGATGGTCTGACCGTCGAACGACTTCAAATGTCCGACGATCACGTGCAGACCGCGCACGGGCTTGCTCGTCTTGACGCGCACGAGCCGGCCATTGAACTTCTCGTAATCCGCTGCCTTGTAGAACTTGCGATCGAGACCGGGAGACGAGACTTGCAGCTCGAACTCCGCGGGAATCGGATCTTCCACATCGAGCCACGTCGAGATCTGCTGCGAGACGAGCGAGCAATCGTCGATCGTCACGCCGCCATCCTTGTCGATGTCGACGCGCAGCAGGAATCCGCGTCCCTGCTTGTTGTAGTCGATATGAACGAGCTCCAGCCCTTCGGATTCGACGATCCGCTGGATCTGCTGCTCGACCAATTCCGGCAATTGACTCATCCCCTCAGGCCGTTTTTCGTCCCATCAACAAAAAAAGCGGCCGAATCGGCCGCTTTCGAAAGGTTGTTGCTCGAAAGCCGTCGAATATTAACACAGCGCTGCGAGGCGTACAACGCGCCGCGGCGCGAGTGCGATTCCTACGGATCGACCTACGGATCGAAACGTCCGGGCACCACTCCGTCGCCCAGCGTGCTGAGCTGCGCGCACAGTTGAATCATGCGCCGGCCGTCCGCGTCGGACCGCTGATACGCGTCGCACAACAGCTCGATCTGCGAGTGCTCCTCGGTCGCCGAGATCGTGAATCCCTCCATCGGCTGACCGGGATCGTGCGTGCGCTTGTGACGCCACCGCCCGTTCTCGAAGGAATAGCAGAGATAGCCCGTCTCGGTAGCGATGCGCGTCGTCGGCAGTAAAGGAGAGCCTTCGAACTCCTTCTGATCCGCGTTCGCACTGAGCTGTCCGCCGAAGCGGAAGATCGGCATGCGCGAGACGTCGTGCTGCGGGATCACGCCGCGCGCGTTGAGCTTCTGTTCTTCCAGCGCGCGCATGATGAAGCGGCCGATCATGTCCTTCAGCCGCTGCCGCATTTCCACGGACATGTTCACGAACTCGAGTCCGGAGTGATAGATCGTCAGGCCATCGGCGCCGACGGAGAAGCGCTCGAGCCGCGAGCGCACGATGCGGCAATCCGTTTCGATCGTCTCGTCCTGCCACTCGAACGAGAGCCGCGCGTGCGCGCCCGCGACGAGCGGTACGTGATGCTCGACGCGCGCGCCGAGGATGCTGATGTCGACGAGGACGATCCGGGCGGCGCCAAGGCGCGCCACCAGCGGTTGCGCGAGATGCACGCGCTGCACACGACGAGTTCTGGGGAAATCCATGCGGACGGCTGATCTTACGCCGCGCGGCGCAAAAAAAAGCCGCGCCTTGCGGCGCGGCTCCGTGAAAAGCGTGAAGGAAAAGACTTAGTGGCGGACGCTGCGAACGATGCTGGTCTTGCCCGCGCCCGGATAGATGATGATCAGCGCATCCGGGTTCATCTCGACGAGGTACTGCGGCTCGAGCGTGGTCGCGTCGCCGGAGATGTTGTCGAGCACCGAGCCGTACGCGAGGAACGCCGGGCAGCCCTGCGTGCAGGTGGACGGCGCGTCCGCGGTCGGGATCGAGTTGCGCTGCTCGACGGTCACGAAGTAGTTGCCGCCGAACGGCGCGTTCGGGAAGAGCTGCGCGAAGCCCGGCTGCACGTTGCCAAGAGGTCCGAGGTCGACGGGCGTCTCGCCCTTCTTGTCGGCGTCGTTGAGACGGCCCTGATAGAGCTTCACGACGAGCGTCGTCGAGGAGTACTGCGACGCGTTCACGAGTCCGATGTTCGTGCGGTACGTGCCCGCGGTGCCGGCGTTGCCCGTGTGCGTGATGCCGGTGATGAACACCTTGTCGAGCTGCGGGCCGCTCTGGAGCTGGCTGACGAAGTTGTACCAGGGGATGCCGGAGAAGAGCTGGCCGGTCGTCGGCGCGTTGGCCGGAGCGCCGTTGGCGATCTGGTAAATGCGCGTCTCGACGCTGATGGGGCGGAAGTTCGGGCTCACGCCGTTCTCATTCTGCGTCTCGGGTCCGCAGCTCGCGCCGCTCTTGCAGCCGTTGAAGATGAGCTGG
>DATELS010000180.1:0-9710 GCA_035276365.1 Thermoanaerobaculia bacterium | reverse complement strand
CGGCTGCGGCGCCTCTTCGAGCACGCCGACGCTCTTCAGAAGCAACGCGACGAGGAGCGCCATGATGATCGTGAAGATCCAGCCGCCGACGCCGACTGCGATGCCGATGGCGACGACCTCGCCCGGCCGTTCGTGGCGGATGTTGAGGAACTCGCGGATGCCGGGACGTCCGCTCAGCGCCCACCAGCCGAGGAGGAAGACGACGAGGATGAGGTGGAGGGCGAAGAGGCTGTAGAACGGCGTTTTCGCGAGCTGCGCGGACGTGACCGGCGACAGCGCCGCGCCGGTGACGAGCAGCGCCATGACGAGCAGGAACACGCCGAGCCACGCGTAGGCCAGATACTTGAGCAACGGCGACGAAAAGCGGTCGCAGCTCAGGAGGCCGTGACGCTCGTTGAGATAGATGATCGCCACCCACACGAGCGTGACGAGGCCGATGGAGAAGACGTAAGCCATCGGCGCGGAAGTGTAATGCACTAGGACGCGGCGGGCCGCACGTCGACCTGGTTGTCGTAGAACGTCGCGCCGCCGCCGATGTCGGTGAGCGCCTGCGACGTCGTGTGGTTCGCGTTGTTGCGATCGTCCGTCAGCTTCGCCCACCACACCGACGGCGCCGCGACGACGCCCGGACGCACGCGATCGGTGACGACGGCGTCCGCGGTGAACGCGCCGCGATCGTTGAAGATGGAGACGCGCATGCCGTCGCGGATGCCGCGATGCGCGGCGTCATCCGCGTGAATCTCGAGCGTGGGTTTGCCGGCCGCGCGCCGCAGCGACGCGACGTTGACGAAGCTCGAGTTGAGGAACGAGTGCGCGGGCGGCGAGATGAGTGCGAGCGGGTACTTGCGCACGAGCTCCGGATCGCGCTCTTCCGATTCGTACGGCGGCACGTATTCCGGCACGCGATCGACGCCCCAGATCGACTCCGCGCTCGGCGAGTCGATCTCGATCTTGCCGCTCGGCGTCGGGATGCGCGCGCCGCGCGCGAAGGGCAGGTGGGGCTTGGCGATGTCGAGGCGGATCGAGCTCTGCTCGCGCACGTCTTCGAGCGTGAACGGCATGCGCCGCAGGATCTGGCGCATCATCTCTTCATCGCTGTCGCGCAGCGCGGGATCGGTGAGCGCCATGCGCGCGGCGAGGCGGCGGAAGATCTCCGTGTTCGGCAGCGACTCGCCCAACGGCTCGATCGCGCGGGCGTTGTGCATCACGTACGTGTGGCCGTACGCCTTGTGCAGGTCTTCGTGCTCGAGCTGCGTCGTCGCGGGCAGCAGCACGTCCGCGTAATCGGCGGTGTCGGTCTGGAAGTGCTCGAGGACGACGGTGAAGAGATCGTCGCGTCGCAGACCGGCGAGCACGTTCTCGCGATCGGGCGCGACCGCGCCGGGATTCGAGTTGTAGACGACGAGCGCCTTCACGCGCGGGTTGTCGATGCGCGTCAATGCTTCGCCGAGGGCGGACATGTTGATGGTGCGGGTACCGGAAGGGCTGAGGTCTTTGCGCGCCAATGTTGCGGTGTCGAGGTCCGCGAACGTGCCGGACGTCGAGAGCTGACAGCCGCCGCCGACGTCATCCCACGCGCCGGTGATCGCGGGCAGCAGCGTGATCGCGCGCACGGCGTTGCCGCCGCCGGCGTGGCGCTGCAGTCCGTAGTTGAGGCGGATGAACGTCGGCCGCGTCGATGCGTAGCGATGCGCGAGGCTCTCGATCGTCTCCTCGGAGAGCCGGCAGATCTTCGCGGCGCGCGACGGCGCGTAGTCGTTGAGCGCGCGGTCGCGCAGCTTCTCCCAGCCGAGGGTCATCGACTGGAGGTAGTCGCGATCTTCGAGACCGTCGCGGAAGATCACATGCATCATCGCCAGCGCGAGCGCGGCGTCGGTGCCGGGACGGATCGCGATGTGCTCGTCGCACGCGACTGCGGTGCGCGTGCGCAGCGGGTCGATGCAGATCGTCGTCGCGCCGTTCGCCTTCGCCTTGCGCACGAACGGCCAGAGATGCGGATTCGACGTGAGCGTGTTCGTACCCCACAGGATCACGAGCCGTGCGTTCGGCACATCCTGCGCGTCGGTGCCCATGCGCGTGCCGTACGTGACGTTCATCGCCTCCGCGCCCGCCGACGCGCAGATCGTGCGATCGAGCAGCGACGCGCCGATGGCGTGGAAGAAGCGGCGGTCCATCGACTCGCCCTGCAAGAGACCCATCGTTCCCGCGTACGAATAGGGGAGGATCGCCTGCGGTCCGTCTGGCGAGTCCATGATCGACTGCAATCGCGACGCGATGAGGTCGAGCGCCTCATCCCATGTCGCGCGGCGAAACGTTCCCTCGCCTTTCGCTCCGACGCGAATCTGCGGATAGAGCCGGCGGCCGTCGTGATACGTCCGCTCGAGATATTTCGACACTTTCGTGCAGAGGAATCCCTGCGTCATCGGATGCGCAGGATCGCCGCCGATGCGCGTCGCGCGCCCGTTCTCGACCGTCACAAGCATCGCGCAGGTGTCGGGACAATCGTGCGGGCAGACGGCGTGGACGGTGTGCGCCTGAGACATCCCGTCAGTGTACTTTTTCTCAGAGTTTTCTGCGGAACGCGCGGCCTCGGACCATACTTCATGCATCCGATGAAGAAGCTGACGCTGCTCGTTCTGTCCGCCATTGCGCCGCTCGCGTATGCCGCGAACTGGCCCGAGCGACCGGTGCTGCATGCGGTGCGCGTGTCGACGCCGCCCGTCATCGACGGCGATCTCTCGGATGCGGCGTGGCAGTCGGCGCCGGAGTTCACGGACTTCACGCAACACGATCCGAATGACGGCCAGCCGGCGACGATGCGCACGAGCATCCGCGTGCTATACGACGACAAGGCGATCTACTTCGGCGCGCAGATGGACGATCCGCAGCGGCCGACGGCGCTGCTCGCGCGCCGCGACTCGTTCCTCAACTACGACTTCCTCTCGATCAACATCGACTCGCAGCACGACCACCTGTCCGGCGCCGCGTTCACGGTCACGCCGTCGAACATGCAAGTCGACTCGATCCTCTTCAACGACATCGGCGAGGACGGAAGCTGGGACGCGGTGTGGGACTCGACGGCGAAGATCGTCCCGACCGGCTGGGTGGCCGAGGTGAGGGTGCCGTATTCGCAGCTTCGGTTTCCGGATCGGGACAAGCATGTGTGGGGCATCAACATCACGCGGCGCACGGTGCGCAACAACGAGTGGGTGCGCATCGTCAACACGAAGAAGGGCGAGACGGGATTCGTGTCGCACTTTGCGGATCTCGACGGCATTGAGGGCATTCATCGCGAGCGGCCGTTCGAGGTCGTGCCGTACGTCGTCGGACGTTCGGATCTCTTCAGCGGTGTGAATCGCAACGATCCGTTCGTCGATACGTTCGATCATCGCGCAGACGGCGGACTCGATTTGAAGTATGCGCTGACGTCGAATCTCACGCTGACCGGCACGATCAATCCGGATTTCGGTCAGGTGGAAGTCGATCCGGCGGTCGTCAATCTGAGCGAGTTCGAGACGTTCTATCCCGAGAAGCGGCCGTTTTTCACGGAAGGGCTGAACATCTTCGCGTTCGGCGACTCGCCGGCGCGATCGCACTTCAACTTCTTCTTCCCGCCGCGGATGTTTTACTCGCGGCGCATCGGACGCTCGCCGCAGGGGAACGTCAACGCCGACTTCGTGTCCGCTCCCGTCGAGACGACCATCCTCGGCGCGGCGAAGGTGACGGGGAAGTTGGGCAACGGCTGGTCGGTGGGCGTGCTCGACGCGCTCACGAACGCGGAGCGCGCGCGTTTCGTGGCCGGTCCGGTGTCGGGTCGGCAGCAGGTCGAGCCGATGACGAACTACTTCGTGTCGCGCGTGACGAAGGAGATCGGCGCGAGCTCGCGCGTCGGCATGCTGGTGACGTCGGTGAATCGCCGGCTGCCCGATGAGCTGTCTTCGCTGCGCCGCAACTCGCTTGGACTCGGCGTCGATGGGTACACGTCGTTCCTCGCGAAGTCGTGGGTGTTCGAGTGGTCGGCGTCGGGATCGCGTGTCGCGGGCAGCGAGCAGGCGATCGCGCTCACGCAGCAGTCGTCATCGCGCTACTTCCAACGGCCGGATGCGGAGCACGTCGAGTTCGATCCGACGCGCACGTCGCTCAGCGGTTGGGCGGGCAAGGCGATGGTGTCGAAGCAGACGGGCCGGTGGCGTCCGAATATGCAGGTGCAGGCGTTCTCTCCCGGATTCGAGACGAATGACGCGGGGTTCATGCTGCGCACGGACAACATCTCCGCGCACGCGCTGATGCAGTACGTGAACGAGACGCCGACGAAGCATCATCGCGACCGCAACGTGTGGTTCGGCGCGTGGACGAATCGCAACTTCGACGGCGACACGGTCGACCGCGGCTTCTTCGCCGACGCGTTCGGGACGCTGCAGACGTACTGGACGTGGCGCGCATCGTTGTTCCTCACGCCGAGCGCGCTGTCGGACACGCTGACGCGCGGCGGACCGCTCGCGCGCAAGCGCTCGAGCTGGTCGTCGGATCAGAGCATCGGCAGCGATGCGCGCAAGCCGTTCTCGTTTTCGGTCGACGGACATCTCGAAGGCAACGACGATGGCTCGTACGTGCGGTCGGGCGGAGTGTCGCTGAATCTGCGCCCGTCGTCGAACCTGATGCTGAGCGTCTCGCCGTACTACAGCCGCTCGCACGACTTCACGCAGTACGTGACGGCGCGCGTCGATCCGGCGGCGACGGAGACGTACGGCAAGCGCTACGTGTTCGCGAATCTGGAGCAGCGCTCGTTCGAGCTCGGGACGCGGGTGGACTGGACGCTCAGCGCACACCTGTCGTTCCAGCTCTACATGCAACCGTTCGTGGCGTCAGGCGATTATCACGACTACCACTCACTCGCGCGTGCGCGCACCGCGGACTACGTGCCGTACACGGGAACGATCGCGGATCCGGACTTCAACTTCCGCAGCGTGCGCGGGAGCGCGGTGGTGCGATGGGAGTTTCGCCCCGGCTCAGCGTTGTACGTGGTGTGGAACGAGAACCGCGCGGATGTCGCGCCGATCGGCGATTTCCGCTTCAGCCGCGACCTGCGCGCGATCCCGGACGCGCCGTCGCATGATGTGTTTCTGGTGAAGGTTTCGTATTGGTTGCCGTTGTAGTCAGCGGCCGCGCTTTTCGATTGCTGCGACTCGCCGCTCGAGCGGAACGATGTGAGCGCGGATCTCCTGCCGTACCTCATCGAAGCCTTGCGCCGTTTCTTCGCGATGCCGCTTCAACCCCTCATTCGTGTTATCGATCGCCTCGGCGAGGCGCTGCAACGCCGGCGGAATCTCATCGAGCTCGAAACCGAGCTTCCGAACTTCATTGGCAAGAGTGTCGATGCGGGTGTCGACGCGCGCCCCACGTGCTGCCATGTCCTCGCGAAGACCCGCGAATTCACGTTCCATCACAGTGACCAGTTCATTCGTATCCATCGTCATTCCTCGCAACCGAGGCTACCTCGGAGCGTGCGCATGAACAATGTACGCGCAAAAGTTCCTGTCGCGGGCGCGCGAAAACTCCTCGGAATGGAAGATTTCCGCGGAATCGTCCACGACATGTAGAACGCGGCGTCGCGTCGGGCAACGCGCTCGGAAAAGCGTCTTACTCGCGCTCCATCACCATCGCCACGCCGATCCCGCCCGCGGCGCATACGGTCACCAAGCCGTACTGCTCGCCGGTGCGCTGCAGTTCGTTGCAGACCGTGGTCACGATGCGTGCGCCCGTGGCGCCGAAGGGGTGGCCGAGGGCGATGGAGCCGCCGGTGCGGTTGATCGTCGTTGGATCGATGTCGCCGACCGGCTCGCTCCGGCCGAGCTTTTCCTGCGCGATCTTCTTCGAGCCGAGCCACTGGATGTTCGACAGCACCTGCGCCGCGAACGCCTCGTGCATCTCGATCACTTTGATGTCCTCGAGCTTCACCTTCGCGCGCTCGAGCGCGGTGGGCAATGCGAACACCGGTCCCTGCAGCAGTTGATCGAACGGATCCGTCGCCGCGTACGCGTAGCTGCGCAGAAAGCCGATCGGCTTCATGCCCAGCGCCTTTGCCTTCTCTTCCGACATCAGCAACACCGCGGCCGCGCCATCCGTCAGCGGAGACGCGTTGCCCGCGGTGATCGTCCCGTATCGGCGATCGAACACCGGCCGCAGCTTGGCCATGTTCTCGAGCGTCGAGTCCGCGCGAATGAGATTGTCCGCCTCGACGACGTTGTCGTACGACGGCGGCACGACAACCGTCATCACCTCGTCCTTGAATCGCCCCGACGCCGTCGCCTCGGCCGCGCGTTGATGGCTCTGCAGCGCGAAGCGATCCTGCGCCTCGCGCGAGATGTGATTCTCCTTCGCCATCTTCTCCGCGGACTCGCCCATCGTTAGGCCCGTCGTCGACTCCGCGATCGCGGGCGTGTCGGGAGCGAGATCCTTCGGACGAATCTTCGTGAATGCGCCGAGTTTCCCGCCGACGCTCTTCTGCTTGCTCGCGGAAACGAGCGCGTCGGAGAAGGGACGGGAGAAGAGGATGGGGACATCGGACAGCGACTCCGCGCCGCCCGCGACAACGACGTCCGCCTGGCCGAGCGCGATCATGTCCGCCGCCGCGGTGATAGCCTGGTTCGCCGACGCGCACGCCTTGCCGACCGTGTAGCCGGGGATGCGTCGCGGCAGGCCGGTGCCGAGGACGATCTCGCGCGCGATGTTCGGCGCTTTCACGGACGGGATCACGTTGCCGAAGACGACTTCCTGCACTTCCGACGGATCGATTCCCGAGCGCTGCACCAGCTCACTGACGACCATCTTGCCGAGGTCGAGGGCGGTGAGGCGGGCGTAATGCGTGCCGGAGCGCGCGAACGGCGTGCGCAGCCCGCGGACCACCGCAACGCGAGGGGTGTATTGCCAGGTCATAGTGCGCGGAGCATAACAGTTGCGGTTTGCGAGTGGATACAATCGCCGCATGTCCGCAGCGCCCGCGCCGCCCAACCCACTGCGCGAAGGACTCGAGCAAGAACGCGTGCCCGATCCGTCGTGTCTCGTCATCTTCGGCGCGTCGGGCGATCTGACGCAGCGGAAGCTCGTTCCCGGCCTCTACTCGCTCGCGCACGACGGACTCCTGCCCGCGGGGCAGACCATCGTCGGCTTCGCGCGCGCGGAGATGACCGACGAACAATTCCGCGCGTCGATGCGCGAGGCGTGCGACAAGCACGCGCGCACGCGTCCCGTCGACGAGGCGGTGTGGAAGAACTTCGCGAAGGGACTCTTCTATCTCGCCGGTGAATTCACGGACGCGAATGCGTACACGAAGCTGAAGGAGCGCCTCGCGGAGTTCGACAAGACGCGCGGCACGGGCGGGCGCCGCATCTACTACCTCGCGGTGCCGCCGCAGTTCTTCGGCACGATCGCCGAGACGCTCGGTGCACAAGGAATGGTCACCGATCCCGAGCAGGGCGGACCGTACACGCGCGCGATCATCGAGAAGCCGTTCGGCCACGATCTCGCGACGGCGAAGGAGTTGAACCGCGTCGCGGTGACGACCTTCCGCGAGCGACAAGTCTTCCGCATCGACCACTACCTCGGCAAGGAGACCGTGCAGAACCTGCTCGTGCTCCGGTTCGCGAACGGCATCTTCGAGCCGTTCTGGAACCGGCAGTACATCGATCACGTGCAGTTCACGGTCGCGGAGACGGTGGGCGTCGAGAAGCGCGGCAGCTACTTCGAGACGGCGGGCATCACGCGCGACATCATCCAGAACCACATGCTGCAGCTCGTGTCGCTGGTGGCGATGGAGCCGCCGGTGGCGTTCGAGGCGGATGCGGTGCGCGACGAGAAGGTGAAGGTGCTGCGCGCGCTGCGGCCGATCGACGACGCCGTCCGCGGTCAATACGCCGCCGGCTCCATCCTCGGCGAAGAAGTGCCGGCGTACCGCGAGGAAGAGAAGGTGAGTCCGACGTCGAACGTCGAGACGTACGCGGCGCTGAAGATCTTCGTCGACAACTGGCGCTGGGCGGACGTGCCGTTCTACGTGCGCGCGGGCAAGCGGCTGCCGAAGCGCGTGACGGACATCTCGATTCACTTTCGACCCGCGCCGTATCCGCTGTTCAAGCGACTGAAGCTGAAGATGCAGCCGAACGTGCTGGCGATCCGCATTCAGCCGGACGAGGGGATCTCGCTGAAGTTCGACTCGAAGCTGCCCGGGCCAACGGTGCGCACGGCGCCGGTGACGATGGAGTTTCGTTACGCGACGTCGTTCGGCGCGGAGCCTCCCGAAGCGTACGAGCGGCTGCTGCTGGAGACGATGCTCGGCGACGCGACGCTGTTCGCGCGCCGCGACGAGATCGAGACGGCGTGGGCGTGGCTCGATCCGCTGCTCGAACGCTGGGCGAAGGATTCCGGCGCGCCGAATTTCTATCCGTCGGGATCGTGGGGGCCGGAGGCGGCGGATGAGTTGATCGAGAAGGACGGGCGACGATGGCGTCGGCCTTAATTCTGAGCGAAGCGAAGAATCAATGGAGCCGCCGCGCGAGAGGCTCCGCTGACTCTTCGCTGCGCTCAGAGTGGAGAACGGAATGGCGAAGGCCCTAAACGGCGAAGACGTCCGCGTCAACGCGAAGACGATCGAGATGCGCCTCGCCGACATCTGGCGCGAGGAGCAGCACGATGACGAGGACGGCGAACAGGCCATCACGCGCGCGGCGCTGTGGAACGTCGTCGCGCACACGTGGAGCTCGGACCAGCATGCGCGCGCAACCGAAGTCCTCGCGCGCGCGAGCGCGACAGTGCCGCAGCGCACGATCGTCATCCGCGCCGATCCGCGCGGCGCGAGCGACATGTCGTCGTGGATCTCGGCGAACTGTCACATGATCGGCGGCGGGCGTCAGGTGTGCTCGGAGGAAGTGAACATTGTCGCCTCGGGCGAGCGCGTGCAGCACGTGCCGCCGCTCGTGCACTCGCTGCTGTTGCCGGACATGCCGGTCGCGGTGTGGTGGCTCGGCGATCTGCCGTCCGGTCATCGCGAGTACGCGCAGTCGCTGCTCGATCCCGCGGACCGGCTGATCGTCGACTCCTCGCAGTTCGACAGCGTCGACGATCTCGAGCTCGTGAGCCGCATCGCCGAGGAGTCGATCACCGCGCCCGCGGACTTGAACTGGGGACGGCTCGAGGAGTGGCGCGCGGCGACGGCGGCGCTGTTCGATCCTCCGTCGATGCGCGAGCGTCTGCGCGCGATTCGCAACGTGCGCATGACCGGTCCGCATCGACGCGCATTCGGCGACTCGGTCGCGCCGCTGCTGTATGTCTCGTGGCTCGTCGCGCAGACGGGCGCGGAGGTGCCGTTCGAGATCGCGGACGATGATGCGCTGCGTTCCGTCGAGTTCCAGTTCCAAGACGGCACGTCCGCGCAGATTCGACGCGACGCCGAGCGCGGCGCGATCATCGCGAACGCGGGCGGAACGGAGATCACGATCGACTGCATCACGCGCGCGCTCGCGCAGGATGCGGAAGACTTGATCGTGAGCCTGCTGCAGCGTCCGGAGGCGGACCACGTGTACGTGAAGACGCTGCGGTCGGCGCTGACGCTCGCGCCGCGACTCTCATGAATCTGCGGGTCTTCGAGAACGCCGAGGACTTGTCGCGCGCGGCGGCACGGACGGTGTTGCAGCGCATGACGCCGAACGCGACGATCG
>DATELS010000179.1:0-8185 GCA_035276365.1 Thermoanaerobaculia bacterium | reverse complement strand
GGCGTGGCGGCGTCTCGCCGCCACTCACGTGGGCGGCGACGCGGACGTCGCCGCGCCAGCCGGCGGGACGCCGGCGCTCCCAAAAAACAGAAACGCCGCCCTTGCGGGCGGCGCTTCATCCACCAGGTTGCGCGTTGATGTTGACTGCTACGGACGGACCGAGCGGCGACGCGCCGTGGTCGTACTGGATGACTCTTCTCCACCGCCGCCGCCGCGGCTGATCACCGTCACCAGGCCCTCGGCCGGTGTGGTGTTGCCCGACGCGTCGGTGCAATCGACGACGACGTGATAGATGCGGTTCTCTGCACCATTCGTGACCGCGAGCAGCTTCAGCGACAACGCATCCGAGATGCTGTAGTCGCGCGAGCTGATCGTCTCGTTCGCGTACACCAGCCCGATCGAGCAACGCGGCATCGGATCGACCGTGTCGTACGCCTTCGCGCTGAGCGTGACGAGGACATACGATCCCGTCGCGTCGAGCTTGTCCGGCGTCGCGACGATCGGCTCGACCATCGGTCCGGTCGTATCGGCAACCGTCACCTCGAACTTGCCCGAGTCGCTCGCGCCGTACGCGTCGGTCGCCTTACAGATGACCGTCGTCGTGCCCATCTTGAACAGCGAGCCCGAAGGCGAGTCGCAGTCGATGCGCGGCGACGGGTCGAGCGTGCCGGTCACGTACGCGTCGTACGTCACCTTCGCTCCGTCCACGCTATCCGCCTCGGCCGTGATCGGATCCGGCAGGTGCAGCGTGAAGCGGCTCGTCTCATCGACGACTTCGATCGAGAACATGCCCGTGCGCGTGTTGAGCGACAGATCGCTCGCCATGCATGTCACGTCCGTGATCCCCACTTTGTACAACTCGCCCGACTTGTGATCGCACTCGACCGGCACGAGGCCGTCGACGTCATCGACCGCGCTGGCGTCCCACTTCACATACGAGCCTTCGCGCGAGTCCGCCTTCACCGTGATGCGGCCCGGCAGCGTCAGCGACGGCACGGTGATGTCGTGCACGTACACCGAGAAGCTCCCCTTGTCGCTCTCGCCGAATTGATTCGACGCGACGCAGTTGACCGTCGTCGCACCGACGTAGAACGTCGAGCCAGACGGCGGATCGCACTTCACAACCGGATTCGGATCGTCGCCGCCGGACGCGGTGACGGTGTAGCGAATGATCGCCGCCTTGCCCTTCGCAATGGCGACGAGGTTGTCCGGGAGATTGAGCACGAGACGGCCGACCTTCGGCGGTCCCACCACGCGGAACGTGGCCGGGCCGGAGTTGCCGGTCGGTCCGCCGAGAACGGTCACGGTGTACGTGCCGCTCTGATTGACGACGGCCATCGGCACCCAGCCGATGACGTAGCCGACATCGGCTGCGTTGATGTCGACGACGAAACGTCCCGCCGGCCCGTCGAACTGCAGTTGGTCTCCGAGATCCGTCCCGTAGATCGTCATGAAGTATTCGCCGCTACCCGCGGTGATCGTGGACGGATCCACGCTTGTGATCGTGCCTGCCGAGGCTCCCACAGCCATCAGCAGCAACACGATCGCCCCAAGGGTCTTACGCATTGTTTTCCTCCGCTTTTCAGGACGGGCGCAAGGCGAGACTCACGCCGTTAAGGCCGGAAGGTTAGGGCCTGAAGACTCCTAAAGGTGTGACCGCTCTCACGTCGAAATTCTTTTCCAGACGGTCCCCAGGTTCTCCCCACATTTGCAGCGAACGCGGCCGTGCTACGACAGCAATTCTTCGAGCTCGTCGCGCGAAAACTGCTTCACGAGCGAGGGATCATCGGGACGCACGAGGTCGCTCGCGAGCGCGCCTTTGCGCGCGATCAGCGCGTCGATCTTCTCCTCGATCGTCCCGCGCGTGATGAGCTTCAGGACCTGCACACCCTTGTTCTGGCCGAGACGGTGGACGCGGTCTGTCGCCTGATCTTCGCGCGCCTGATTCCACCAGCGGTCGTAGTGAATGACCACCGATGCCGCGGTGAGATCGATCCCCAGTCCGCCCGCGCGGAGGCTGGCGGTGAACACGCGACACGAGGGATCGTCGCGGAAGCGCGCCACCTCGTCGCCGCGTGCGCGCGTCGCGCCTTTGATCGACGCGTAGCCGATGTTCCGTTGGAAGAGATGCTCCTCGATCAGCGACAGCATCGACAGGTACTGGCTGAAGACGACGACCTTCATCCCGCTCGTCATGCACTCGTCGAGGAGGTCGGTGAACAGCTCCCACTTGCCCGACGGAACGTCGGCACCGAAACCGCCGCCGACGGACGCCGGGTGATTGCAGATCTGCTTGAGATAGTTCAGCGCCGCGAAGATGTGCACGTACGACACGGTCGCGCCAGCGCGGAGCTGCGCGCGCAGCGGCTGCGCGCGCGAGTCGAGCACGCGTTGATACAGCGTGCGCTGCTCGGACGTCAGCTCGCACGTGCGCTTGTCGACGATCTTCGGCGGCAGCTCAGTGAGCACCTGCGCCTTCGTGCGCCGGAGCACGAACGGGCGCACGAGGCGCTGCAGCGTCGCGCGATCCTCGACGTGCTTCGGGAGATAGCCCGGCACGACGAAGTCGAGGAGCGCCTTCAGCTCGCCCTCGTGATTCTCGATCGGCGTGCCGGTCAGTCCGACCGCGACGCGCTTCTCGATCGCGCGCAGCGCGTGATGCGTCGCCGTGTCCGAGTTCTTGATGGTCTGCATCTCGTCGAGCACCATCAGATCGAATCGCTTGCCGCGGTACTGCTCGATGCGGCTGCGCACCATGCCGTACGACGTCACGGTCACCGGCACGTTCGGCAGATAGCGCGCGAGCTTCTCGCGCCAGTGATCGAGCAGCGACGTGGGACAGACGACGAGCACCGACTGCGACGGATCGAGATGCGTGAGCGCGCGCATGAGCGCCATCGCCTGATGCGTCTTGCCGAGTCCCATGTCGTCGCACAGGAGCGCGCCGAAGCCGTTCTGCTGCAGGAGCCACAGCCACTGATAGCCGGTCTGCTGATAGCCGTACAGATCGAGGCCGAGTGCGGACGCGGGCGGCGCGTCGCTATCGGTCTGAATCTCGTCGAAGAGGTGGAAGATGCGCTCGCACGACGCGTCGCCGCGAAAGACCGCGGTGCCGCGCAGCGAGCCGCGGATGCGCAGCAGTTCGAGCTTCGTCACGAGCACGTGGCCGCGCGGACCGACGGTGGCCTCGTCGAGCCACGCGAACTGCGGATCGGTGACGTCGATCCAGAGGTTGCCGCGAATGAGCGCGCGAATGCCATCGCGTCGCGCGCGTGCGATGTCCGCGGCCGCGATGGATTCGTCGCCGGCCTTGAACGTGATCTCGATCTCGAGCAGTCCGCGATGCGGCTCCGCGAACTCGAAGAGCACTTCGCCGTCGAGCCGCACCGGCGCCGCGTTTCGTACCGCGTCCGGCGCAAGCGACTCCGGAAGTTGCGCGAGCTCGCCGCGATGCCGCTCGACGAATGCGAACACTTCATCCTCATCGATCACCGTCTCGCGGTCGTACGGCAGTCCCGCGCTCGGCCGCATCTCGAAGAGGAACGACTGCCCGCCCGCGGGACGCTCGATGAACATCGGCGATGCCGCGGCCGCGGACGCGAAGCGATTGCCGGTGAGGAAGAAGCGGCCATACGAAGGAAGCGCGCCGCGGTCGAGGACTGCGCCGCCGCTGCTCAGAAGAACAGGCGAGAACTTCAAGGCTCGCCCACGCGTAATCTCGATGCGCAGCGACGGCGCGAGCGATTGCGGTGCAATCTCGAATCCACTCGCCTGCACGATGTGCGGCGCGGCGTTGATGACGTGCTCGACCGCGCTCGGCGGCAGCGGCAACCGCGCGTCATGGTCGACGAGCTCGAACGCGCCGTCGCGCAGCTCGAGCCGCACGCTGTCGTCGCCGCCGCGCAGGAACATCTCCTTGCTCCAGCGATACCACGCCGATGCCTCGAACTGCAGCCGCGCCGAGCCGGAGCCGCGGCGCAACAGCTCCTGCTCCTGCTCGGTCATCGCATAGCGGCGCAGCAGCGGCTCGCGCGCGTCGCTGCCGTTCGCACTGATCGTTCTTCCATCGCTGAATGAGGCGAACGCGATCGAGCGCCACACGCTCTGCTCGAAGCGCTCCGAGGGGAGCGCGCCGTCTTCGGTGGCGAGGCGGCCGAGGAGGATGGCGATGTGGCGGCAGAGATCGTTGAGGCGCATCACCGGCGCGCACGTGCACCGCGACGTCACCACGCGCGCGCCGTCCAGCACCACCACCGGCGCGTACGTCCGCCGCTCATTCTCCGTCACGTTCGCGGTGTACGCGCCGCGGAAAAAGAGCGGATCGGCGAGGCGAAAACGCTCGGCGTTCTCGTCGATCGTGCGGAGCGTGAAGGAGGAAAACGCGGAGCGGAATCGGGACGGGACCATGCGGGATCGTTGAACGGGACGGCGGATTGTACGCGATGGTGGCTGGTTGCTGGTGGCTAGTTGTCTGTGGCTCTGCGCGCTGACGCACAGACAACCGATCACCAGCAACCAGCAACCCCGTGAGGGACTTTCCGCGCGTTTTGCGCGACTCTCTGTATGCGACGGTACTTGCTCGTTCTCTGTCTGTTCGTTTCGTTCGCCGGCTTCGCGCAGAGCGCGGACCAGGCCATCGTCTCCGCGGTCGACTCGCCCGATCCGGTCGTGCCGGGGAACAACGTGACGTACACCGTGACCGTGGCGAACAACGGACCCGATCCGGCGGTGAACGGCGGCGTGAACATCATCCTCTCCGGAGCGATCACGCCGATCAGCAGGTCCGCGCCGGCGGGTTGGAACTGCACGCCGGTCTCGCAGTTCATGACGTGCAACACGCCGTCCTTCGCGGTGGGGACCGCGGTCGTCACCGTCGTCGCGCAGGTGCCGGCGTCGCTGCTCAACTTCGCGGACGGCTCCTTCAGCTCGAGCTTCTCGACCGCGGGAACGACGACAGATCCGAACAGCGGCAACAACAACGCGAACGTGACGACGAACTACGACTCGCCGCAGATCGATCTGTCGCTCACGGTTGCCGACTCGCCCGATCCCGTCACGCCGAACAACGACATCACGTACACGGTGCCGGTCACGAACGGCGGTCCGGACACGGCGACGAACGTGAACTTCAACGCGTTCAACAACGGGTCGCTGCGCTTTCAGTCGGCGACGATTCCCGCGGGCTGGAACTGCACGCTGCCTTCCGTCGGCTCCGCGCCGACGTTCACCTGCACGAACCCGAGCTTCGCCAGCGGCGCGAACTCGATCTTCACCGTCGTCGTCCGCGCCGACCCCGCCATCCTCGGCATCAACGACGGTTCCGTCTCGACGAACTTCAGCGTCAACGGCACGGGCAACGACACGAACAACGGCAACAACAGCGAGACGGAGACGACGGGCTACGTGACGCCCGACGCCGACCTCACGGTCAGCGTGAGCGACTCGCCCGATCCCGTCTTCCCGGACGGCAACATCACGTACACCGTGCAGGTCAACAACAACGGTCCCGACACCGCGACGAACGTGAACCTCAACTCGTTCAACAACGGCTCGCTGCGCTTCCAGTCGGGCACGACGCCCGCCGGTTGGAACTGCACGTTCCCCGCGATCGGCTCCGCGCCGACGTTCACGTGCTCGAACCCGAGCTTCGCGAACGGCGGCTCGGCGACGTTCACGTTCGTCGTGCAGGCGGACGACGCGGTGATCGGCATCAACGACACGACCGTCTCGACGAACTTCAACGTCGCGTCGGGCAACGTCTCCGATCCAAACAACGGCAACAACAGCGAGACCGAGACGACCGCGTACGTCACGCCGGACGCGGACCTCGCGGTCACGGTCAGCGACTCGCCCGATCCCGTCTTCCCGGACGGCAACATCACATACACGGTGCAGGTCAACAACAACGGTCCCGACACGGCGACGAACGTCAATCTCAACTCGTTCAACAACGGCTCGCTGAAGTTCCAGTCGGGCACGCAGCCCGCGGGCTGGAACTGCACGTTCCCCGCGGTCGGCGCCGCGCCGTCGTTCACGTGCACGAACCCGAGCTTCGTCAGCGGCGCGTCGTCGACGTTCACGTTCGTCGTGCTGGCCGACGACGCGGTCATCGGCATCAACGACACAACGGTCTCAACGAACTTCAACGTCGCGTCGAGCAACGTCTCCGATCCGAACAACGCGAACAACAGCGAGACGGAGTCGACGGCGTACGTCGCACCGGACGCGAACATGGGCGTGTCGGTGACCGACGCGCCGGATCCGGTCGCGCCGGACGGCACGATCACGTACACGGTGCAGGTCACGAACGCGGGTCCCGACACCGCGCCGAATGCGGCGCTGAACGTCTTCAACAACGGCACGCTGAAGTTCCAGTCGGGCACGCAGCCCGCGGGTTGGAGCTGCACGTTCCCCGCGGTCGGCGCGACGCCGTCGTTCACGTGCACGAACCCGAGCTTCGCGAACGGAGGCAACTCGACCTTCACCTTCGTCGTCCTCGCCGACGACGCCATCCTCGGCAACGCCGACTCGACGATCTCGACGAACTTCAACGTCAGCAGCGCCGCCGCCGATCCGAACAACGCGAACAACAGCGAGACCGAGGACACGGCGTATGTGACGCCGGACGCGGAGCTGTCGATCACGAACTCCGACTCGCCCGATCCGGTGACGTCCGGCGGCACAATCACGTACACGCAGGTCGTGACGAACAACGGTCCGACCGCCGCGAATACGACGGTGTCGCAGACGCTGCCGGCGTCGGTCGGCTTCCAGTCCATCAACGCGCCGGGATTCGCGTGCACGACGCCCGCGGTCGGCGCGAGCGGCGCGATCACGTGCACGAACGGATCGTTCGCGAGCGGCGCGACGTCGACGTTCACGCTCGTCGTGAATGTGATCGCCGCGTCGGGCACGGTCGTCGAGACGGTGGGAGTCAGCAGTCCGCTGCAGGACACGATTCCGGCGAACAACTCCGCGCAGGCGACGACGACGATCCTCGCGCCGGTGATCGCCGACCTCGCGATCACGAAGTCTTCGCCCGCGGGCAACGCCGCGCCGGGCTCGCTGCTCTCTTACACGATCACTCTCACGAACAACGGTCCGGACGCGGCGTCGAACGTCGTCGTCACGGACACGCTCCCGTCGTCACTCATCTTCCGCTCGATCACGACTCCCACGGGCTTCAGTTGCACGACCGGCAGCACGATCACGTGCACCGCCGCGACGATGGCCAGCGGCACGACGGCGACGTTCACGCTGGTGGTGCAGGTCGCCGCGAATGCGACGGGCTCGATCAACAACAACGCGACGGCGGCGAGCGCGACGCAGGACAACAACTCCGGCAACAGCACGGGCGGCGCGTCGGCGATCACGGTCGGCGGCAGCGGCACGGCGGACATCGCGGTGACGAAGACGACGCCGTCGACGACCGCCGGTCCGGGCACTCCGGTGACGTACACGATCTCGGCGACGAACAACGGTCCGAACACGGCGACGAACGTCGTCGTGACGGACACCCTGCCGGCAACGCTGCTCTTCCAATCGATCACGCCCGCGCCCACGTTCACCTGCGCAACGCCGGCCGTGGGCACGAGCGGCACGATCACGTGCACGGGCGGTCCGCTTGCGAACGGCGCGACGGCGACGTTCACGCTGAACACGACGATCGCGCCGTCGGCGACCGGCACGATCACGAACACGGCGACGGCCGGCAGCAACGCGTCCGATCCGAATCCGACGAACGGCGACGCCAGCGCACCCGGCGTGCTCGTCGCGCTCGCCGATCTGTCGGTGACGAAGACGACGAACGCGACACAGGCGCCGACCGGCAGCACGATCACGTACACGATCACGGTGACGAACAACGGTCCCGACGCCGCGACGGGCGTGGTGGTGACGGACGATCTCCCCGCGGGCTTGCAGTACGTGCTGGCGACGCCATCGCAAGGCTCCTGCGCCGGCACCGACCCCTTCACCTGCACCCTCGGCACAATCAACAACGGCGCGAGCGCCACGATCACGCTGCAGGCACTCGTCACGGCGACGAACGGCACGATCGCGAATACCGCGACCGTCACCGCCGCGACGGACGACCCGAACAGCGGCAACGACGGCTCGACGAGCTCGCCGATTCCGGTGTCCGCACCCGCGTCGACGGAGGAGATCCCCACGCTCTCCGAGTGGG
>DATELS010000178.1:0-9546 GCA_035276365.1 Thermoanaerobaculia bacterium | reverse complement strand
TCCCGCCTGCGTGTTTGCCGTCCAGAGGAAGCCGATCACACCGCGCGCGAGATACGCGCCGGTGATGCGGCCGTCCGTGCGGCTCAGCCAGTTGTTGCCGTCCGGTCCGGGCGCGTTGTACGCGCCCTGCGTCCACGCCGTCACGTTCACGTCGTTCTGCGTCACCGAGGCCGACGACTCCGGCCACGTGAACACGCGCACCTGCGACAGCGAGTTGTGGCTGCCGAAGTACATCGTCTCTCGCGCGCCCTGCGTGCAGCGGAGCGAGCCGTTCGCCGTCGTCGAGAAGTAGTTGTACGACATTGCCGCGCCCGCGGCGAGCGCGTCGAGCGAGATGCGGAACACGACCGCGCGTTGCCACACGTTCGTCGCGCCCGAGAACGAGTTCGTCGTCACGTACACGTAGTTGTTCGACAGCGCGGCGCTGTTGTAGTCGAACCACTCCGCCGCCCACGCCGCGTTCACGTTGCCCGGCTTGAGGTCGTAGTAGTAGTCGTAGATGCCGCCGCCCGCGCCCTTCTTGATCGCGACCCGCAGCGTGTTCGTGTTGTTCTTCTTGATGTACTGCAGGAGCCAGATCGTGAGGTCGCGCGTCGGATCGTAGATCAGCGTCTGGTCGCAGCAGAAGCCGTTGTCCGTCGCGGGAAAGGTCGTGAACGGGTTGATGTACGCGAATGCGCCGGCGTTGTTGAGCGAGCGCGCCGCGTACCAATTGCCCGTGTAGTAAATCTGCGTGCCGTTGTTGGCGAGACTCGGCTCGCCGACGGTGCTCGTTTGTCCGGAGGTCGCCGTCCCGGGGACCGCGACGTTTCTGAAAATCGCGAGATCGTTCGCTGCCATGACGTTCCTCCTTTCACTCCGATGATTCGAGCGGCTCGTTCTCGCGTCCGCCGCCGCCCCCCGCGCCTTCCGGATCCTCGGGATCGAAGGAAGGTGCTTCGCTGACGTCGGTCTCCGGCACGTCTTCCGTCCGCTCGACCATCGCCGCCGCGCCGGGCGCGGGACCGCGATCGAGCTGCGGACCGGCCGGTTTGCGCTTGGTGCCGAGGGCGTCCTGGCGGCGCTGGAGCTCGTCGTCGGAGAGGGCGGGCTGCTGCGCCATCTCGTCTTCGAGAGCGGCGCGCGCTCTCGCGGGGGCGCGCGTCGGCTCCGGCAGGCGCGCTTCTCCCGTTTCTACGGCGTTGTCGTCGTTCTGCTGGTCAGGCATGAGTCCTCCTTGTGTCCTTAGTAATGGAGTTCCACAAAGTCCGTTTTCCCTACCATTCACCGTCTCGCGGGGAACATTTGTTCCGCGTCCTGCCTTGACTTCACCTGTCCGCCATGGCGCAACTCTCTCAGCGGCTTCCCGAGAACGTCGACGGCGACTTTTACGTCGACGCCTCGTGCATCGACTGCGACGCGTGCCGGATCTTCGCGCCCACCGTATTCTCAGACGCGGGCGGACAGTCGGCGGTATTTCATCAGCCGGAGTCCGCGGAGGAGAGGCTGGCCGCGCAACGCGCGCTGATCTCCTGTCCGACCGCGTCCATCGGCACCGTGCAGAAGCACGACATGCGCGCGGCGGTGGCGTCGCTTCCCGAGCTCGTCGCGGAGAACGTCTATCGCTGCGGCTACACGAGCGAGAGCTCGTTCGGCGCGATCAGCTATCTCATCCGGCGCGAGTCGGGGAACGTCCTCGTCGACTCCCCGCGGTTCACTGAGCCGCTCGTGAAGAATCTCGGCGACGTGCGCACGATGTTGCTCACGCACCGCGACGATGTGGGCGATCATGCGCAGTATCGTGCGCGATTTGGATGCAAGCGTATCCTGCACAAGGATGATGTAACCAATAGTACGCATGAGGTGGAAATCCAGCCCTCCGGAATCGAGCCCATCGCGCTCGATGACGACCTCCTCATGATCCCTACCCCCGGCCACACGCGCGGCCACGCCGTGTTCCTCTATCGCGGGCGCTTTCTCTTCACCGGCGATCACCTCGCCTGGAGCGAGTCGCGCGGCCACCTCTACGCGTTTCGCAGCGCGTGCTGGTACTCGTGGAGCGAGCAGATCCGCTCCATGGAACGCCTGCTCGACTACTCGTTCGAATGGGTGCTGCCGGGACACGGACGTCCCATCCATCTGCCCGCCGCCTCCATGCGCGCCTCGCTGGAGCGGTGCGTGCAATGGATGCGGGAGCGATGAAGAAGTATCTCGACCTCTTCAAACAGACGTTCAAAGAGTTCGGCGAGGACAAGGTTCCGCGCCTCGGCGCCGCGCTCGCGTACTACACGATCTTCTCGATCGGACCGCTGCTCCTCATCGCCGTCGCGATGGCCGGCATCTTCCTCGGACAGGAAGCCGCGCAAGGCAAGATTTCGGCGGAGCTCGGACGCGTGTTCGGCTCGACGACCGCGCACTCGGTCGAGGAGATGATCCAGGCCGCGGCGAAGCCGAAGAGCGGCAAGCTGGCGATGGTCGTCGGCATCTTCACGCTGTTCCTCGGCGCGTCCGGAATCTTTGGACAGTTGAAAGATGCGCTGAACACGATCTGGAACGTCGAGCCGAAGAAGAAGGGCGGGATCAAAGGCTTCATCACCGAGCGCTTCCTGTCGATGGCGATGGTGCTCGGCATCGGATTCCTGCTGCTGGTCACGCTGCTCTTCGACGCCGTGATCTCCGCGATGGGCGACTACCTCGGCAGGTATGTCGGCGGCGAGCCCGTGCTGCACACGATCGAGCTCGCGGTCTCGCTCGCGCTCGCGGTCGTGCTCTTCGCGTGCATCTTCCGCATCCTTCCCGATCTCAAGATCGCGTGGCACGACGTCTGGTTCGGCGCGATCTTCACCGCGCTCCTCTTCGTCCTCGGCAAATGGGGACTCGGCCTCTACCTCGGCAAAGCGGCGATCGGCTCGTCGTACGGCGCCGCGGGCTCGCTCGTGATTCTGCTCGTGTGGGTGTACTGGTCCGCGCAGATCCTCTTCCTCGGCGCGGAGTTCACGCAGGTGTACGCGCGCAACCTCGGAAGCCTGCGAGGCGACAAGTCGAAGGACGAGGCGCGCGCGGTCGCGGATCGTCCGGAGGACCGGCCGAAGTCGGTGGAGGCGCGTCCGGTGACGGCGGTGCCGGTGCCGATGTATGCGAAGCCGCAGAAGTCGGCCGGCGGCCTCGTGAAAGTCGCCGCCGGCGGCGCGGCCGGACTGCTCTTCGGCGCGATTCTCGGCGGCGTGAGCGCGATCGTTCTCGTGCTGAAGTCGGCGAAGAAGGTGCTGCTCCCGTTCAAGTAGAATCCGGCCAGTGAGTGTCCGGAAGCGCGTTCCGGTCGCGAAGGCGATCGTGGCTCTCCTGCTGTTGAGCGCGTTCGTCCTCGCCGTTCGCTCGCTCCCGATCGCCGCGTGGCTCGACGCGTTCAAGAGCTGGGTACACAACGCGGGGCCGTTCGGCTACGTCTTGTACGCGCTCGTGTACGTCGTCTGCTGCGTACTGATCATCCCCGCGCTCGCGCTGACGATCGGCGCCGGCGCGATCTTCGGCTTCGTCAAAGGCTCGCTGCTCGTGATCGTCAGCGCGACCGTCGGCGCGACCGCGGCGTTCCTCCTCGCGCGCACGGTGATGCGTCATCGCGTCGAGCGCATTGTCGCGAACAACGCGAAGTTCCGCGCGCTCGACCGCGCGATCACGCGCGAGGGGACGAAGATCATGGGACTCGTCCGCCTGTCCGGCTTCCCGCCGTTCACGTGGGTGAACTATGCGTTCGGCCTCACAGGCATCCGCCTCGGCCCGTACATCGCGACGACGTTCTTCGGCATCATCCCCGGCACACTCGCCTTCACGTGGACCGGCGCCGCCGGCGCCGCCGCCCTCGAAGGCACCGGCAACCGCGTGCTGCTGATCGTCACCGCGATCGGCGCCGTGCTCGTCAGCGTCTTCATCGCGCGGATCGCGCTGCAGGCGATTCGGAGGGCGGGGGTGGAGGAGTAGTCGCAGAGTCTCAAAGTCTTCAAGTCTCAAAGAAGTTCAACAATCCGCGTCACCCTTTGAGACTTTGAGACTCTGCGACTTTGAGACCCCGCATTCGGGACTCGAATATGCTTCGTCAAGACACGGAGGCACCCGCAATGACAAACCCCCTCGCCCAGCTCCCCAAAGTCGGACAAAGCGTCTGGTACGACCAGATGGAGCGGCGGCTCGTGACGAGCGGCAAGCTCGCGAAGCTGATCGACGAAGACGATCTCCGCGGGCTCACTTCGAACCCGACGATCTTCGAGAAAGCGATCAGCGGGAGCGAGGACTACGACGCGCAACTGCGCATGCTCGCGTCGCAGGGGAAGTCGCGCGACGAGATCTATGACGAGCTCGTGATCGAAGACATCAGCAAGGCTGCGGACGTGTTCGCCGACGTGTACAAGAAGACCGGCAACGACGACGGCTATGCGAGTCTCGAAGTCTCGCCGACGCTCGCGCGCGATACACAGGGCACGGTCAACGAGGCGAAGCGTCTCTTCGCGCGGCTCGGCAAGCCGAATGTCATGATCAAGATTCCGGCGACGCCGGAAGGCATCCCCGCGATCGAGCTCGCGATCGCGGAAGGCATCAACATCAACGTCACGCTCATCTTCTCGAACGACGTCTACTCGCAAGTCATCGAGGCGTATCTGCGCGGACTCGAGCGCCGCGTCGCGAAAGGACTGCCCATCGGCTACATCGCCTCGGTCGCGAGCTTCTTCGTCAGCCGCATCGACACGCAGGCGGACAAGCAAATCGAGGCGAAGCTGAAGGACGATCCGTCGCTCGAGCCGCTCCTCGGCAAGATCGCCATCGCGAACGCGAAAGTCGCGTACCAGTTGTTCAAAGACGCGTTCACGAGCGAGCGTTTCCGCAAGCTGCGCGATCAGGGCGCGCGCGTGCAGCGGCCGCTGTGGGCGTCGACCGGCACGAAGAACGCGAAGTACAGCGACGTGCTCTACGTCGAGTCGCTCATCGGCGCCGACACCGTGAACACGCTGCCTCCCGCGACGTACGACGCGTTCAAGGATCACGGCCGCGTCGAGCTGACGATCGAGCAGGGCGTCGACGAGGCGAAGCGCATCCTCGCGACGTTCAAAGAGAAAGGCTTCAGCCTCGACGACATCACGCGCAAGCTCACCGAAGACGGCGTGAAGTCGTTCGAGGAATCGTTCGACCAACTGCTGCTGACGATCGAGGCGCGCCGCGACGCCGTCGTGCGCGGACTCTCCGATCGCCTCTCGCTGCACGGCGTGAAAGGCATCGACGACGCAATCGCGCGCGTCGACAAAGAGAAGTTCGTGTCGCGCATCTGGTCGAAGGACGCCACGCTGTGGAAGAACGACGACGCGCACAAGAAGATCATCGCCAACGCCCTCGGCTGGCTCAGCGTGCCCGAGGTGATGGAGAAGGAAGTGAAGGGAATCGTGGAGTTCGCGGACTCCGTCCGCCGCGATTTCCAACACGTCGTCGTCCTCGGCATGGGCGGCTCGAGCCTGTGCTCGGAAGTCGTGCGCAACGTGTTCGGGAAACGCGACGGCTATCCCGAGTTGCTCGTGCTCGACTCGACGGTGCCCGAGGCGGTGCAGATGCTCGTCGATCGCATCGAGCCGGCGAAGACGCTCTTCATCGTCGCGTCGAAGTCCGGTACGACCACCGAGCCGGTGATGTTCCACCGCTACTTCTACGATCTCGTGAAGCAGGCGAAGGGCGAGCGCGCGGGCGAGAACTTCATCGCCATCACCGATCCCGATACGAAGATGGTCGAGGACGCAACGCGCGACCGCTTCCGCAAGATCTTCCTGAACATGGCCGACATCGGCGGGCGCTACTCCGCGCTGTCGTTCTTCGGCATCGTGCCGATGGCGCTGACGGGTGTCGACGTCGCGACGCTGCTCGATCGCGCGGTGCACGCGATGCACGTCGCGCATCTGCCGCAGGTGCGCAAGAACGCGCCCACGCTGCTCGGCACCGTCATCGGCGCGATGGCGCTCGCGGGCCGCGACAAGCTGACACTGCTCACGCCGCGCCCGCTCGACTCGCTCGGCCTCTGGGTCGAGCAGCTGATCGCGGAGAGCACGGGCAAGGAAGGGAAGGGCATCGTGCCGATCGCGGGCGAGCCTGCGTTGGCCGCGAATGAGTACGGCAACGATCGTCTCTTCGTGTGCGTGCGCCTGCGCGGCAGCGACGAGACGAAGCGCCTGCGCGAGCTCGCGGATGCGGGACATCCGGTCGTCGATCTCGTGCTCGAAGATCCGCTCGACCTCGGCGAGGTGTTTTACACGTGGGAGTTCGCTACCGCCGTCGCCGGCGCGCTCCTCGGCGTCGACTCGTTCGATCAGCCGAACGTGCAGGAGTCGAAGGACAACACGAAGAAGCTGCTCGCCGAGTTCACGGAGAAGGGGACGATGACCGCCTCCGGCTCGCAGATCGAAGTGAGCGATGCGGAAGCGATCGCGCAACTGCTCGTGAAGGTGAAGCCGGGCGACTATGTCGCGCTGACGGAGTACTTCGGCGAGACGCCGGCGCGCGATCGCAAGCTCGCGGAGATCCGCGAGACGATCGCGCGCGAGCTGCGCGTCGCGACGACGACCGGCTACGGCCCGCGTTTCCTGCACTCGACGGGACAACTGCACAAAGGCGGCGGCGACAACGGCGTGTTCCTGCAACTGACCGGCGGTCCCGGCGATGACGTCGCGATCCCGGACGAGAAGTTCGGCTTCGGCGCGCTCGTGCGCGCGCAGGCGATCGGCGACTACGAGTCGCTCGCCGCGCGCGGCCGCCGCATGCTGAGCATCAACCTCGGCTCGGACATCGATGCGGGACTCGAGCAGTTGTCGCGCGCGGTCGCGTCGCGAAGCAGGGTGAAGGCGTGACCTCGCAGTTCGGCATGATCGGTCTCGCCGTGATGGGCTCGAACCTCGCGCTCAACGTCGAGGAGCACGGCTTCTCCGTCGCGGTGTGGAATCGCGAGCCGGAGAAGACGGCGCAGTTCATGGCCGCGAACGCGGGGAAGAAGTTCACGGCGACGAACACGCTCGAGGAGTTCGTCGCCGCGCTCGAGAAGCCGCGCCGCATCATGATGATGATCAAGGCCGGCGCGCCCGTCGACGAGATGCTCGACAAGCTGCTGCCGATTCTCGAACCGGGCGACGTCGTCATCGACGGCGGCAACTCGTGGTTCAAGGACACGCAGGCGCGCGCGAAGCGGCTCATCGATCGCGATCTGCACTTCGTCGGCTCGGGAGTCTCGGGCGGCGAAGACGGCGCGCGCTTCGGTCCGTCGCTCATGCCCGGCGGCACGCGCGAGTCGTGGGAGTCGATCCGCGCGATCTTCGAAGCGATCGCCGCGCGGAGCGACTCGGGACCATGCGTGACGTACTGCGGCACCGACGGCGCGGGTCACTTCGTGAAGATGGTGCACAACGGGATCGAGTACGGCGACATGCAACTGATCGCCGAGGCGTATGACTTGTTGCGGAAAGGGCTGGGGGCGGACGCGAGCGAGCTCGCGGAGATCTTCGATCGCTGGAACGCGGGACCGCTGCAATCGTTCCTCATCGAGATCACGGCGAAGATCTTTCGCAAGAAGGACGAGCAGACCGGAGCGCCGCTCGTCGAGAAGATTCTCGACAAGGCCGGACAGAAGGGCACGGGCAAGTGGACGGCGCAGGTCGCGCTCGACCTCGCGGTGCCGATCCCGACGATCGCCGCCGCGATCGATGCGCGCGTGATGTCGTCGATGAAAGAGGAGCGCGTCGCCGCGTCGTCCGTGCTCAGCGGCCCGACCGCATCGACGCCGAACGATCGCGAGCGCTTCATCCAGGACGTGCACGACGCGCTGTACGCCGCGAAGATCTGCTCCTACGCGCAAGGCTTCGCGCTCATTCAGGCGGGCTCGAAGGAGTGGAACTGGTCGATCGACCTGCGCGAGATCGCGCGCATCTGGAAGGCCGGCTGCATCATCCGCGCGAAGTTCCTCGACTCGATCATGCGCGCCTACGAGCGCAACGCGTCACTCCCGAATCTCCTGACCGATGACACGTTCCGCACCGTGCTCACGGACACGGACGACGCCTGGCGCCGCTGCGTCGCCTACGCATTCGCAAACGGCATCCCCGTCCCCGCATTCTCCGCCTCCCTCGCGTACTACGACAGCTACCGCACCGCTTCCCTCCCGCAAAACCTCACGCAAGCGCAACGCGACTTGTTCGGCGCGCACACGTACCAGCGCAACGACGCGGGCGGGGGCGCGGCGTTCGTGCACACGGACTGGGACTGAAGCCGAGTCGCAAAGTCTTCAAGTCTCAAAGTCTCAAAGAGGTTTCCTCTCGGCGCGTGCTCCTTTGAGACTTTGAGACTTTACGACTTTGAGACTCACAACTGCGGCTTCAACCACCCCGCCACCCGTTCCTTCACCCGGTCCATCCACGGGCGTTTCGGCCAGCGTCGCGGCTCGACTTCCTCGCTCCGCGCGAGATCCTCGAAGAACATCTGCTCCATCTGCGCGGCGATGCCTTCGTCGTAGACGTTCACGTTCACCTCATCATTGAGGCGGAACGAGCGGTCGTCGAAATTCGAACTGCCGATCGACGTCCAGATGCCGTCGACGACCATCGTCTTCGCGTGCATCATCGTCGGCTGGTACTCGAAGATGCGGATGCCGCGACGCAGGAGGCGGTTGTAGTAGAAGCGGCCCGCGTGGCGGACGATCGGCACGTCCGTGTACTCGCCGGGCACGATCACGCGCACGTCGACGCCGCGCCGCACGGCGCCCTCGAGCGCGCGCATCGTGTCGTGATCGGGGATGAAGTACGCGCTCGACAGATAGATCGACTTCTGCGCGCTCACGATCGACACGATGTACATCAGCTTCACCGCCGACGACCCCTCGGACGGCGACGACTTGAGCACTTGCGCGAGGCACGTGCCGCGCGTCGCGGCTTGCGGAAAGTAATCGAGTCCCGTCAGCAGCTCGCCGCGGCTCTTCACCCAGTTGTCCATGAATGCGAACTGCATCTGCGTCACGGCCGGACCTTCGACGCGCGCCACCGTGTCGCGCCAGTGATCCTTCGTGTCCGCGTCGCCGAGCCAAAGATCGGCGATTCCGACGCCGCCGCAGAACCCGACCTCGCCGTCGACGATCAGCAGCTTGCGATGCGTGCGGTGATTGACGCGCGAGATCGTGTACCAGCGCAGCGGGTGATACCACTCGACCGCGATGCCGTTGCGCTGCAGAAAGAGGACGAGGTCCGGCGACATCGTCGCCGAGCCGACCGCGTCCAGCACGACGTTCACCTTCACGCCCGCGCGTGCGCGCTCCGCGAGCGCGGCCGCGAACGTGCGGCCGATCTCGCCGTCCCAGTAAATGTAGAACTCGACGTTGATCGTCTTGCGCGCAGCCTTGATCGCGCTCAGCATCGCCGGAAAGATCTGCACGCCGTTGCGCAGGATGTCGACGCGATTCCCTTCGTACAGCGCGGCGCCGGTGAGCGCGTGCATCGTCTGCACGAACGCCACGTCGCGCACGCCGAACTGATGGCGCATGTGGTAGCGCATCGGCAC
>DATELS010000177.1:0-11967 GCA_035276365.1 Thermoanaerobaculia bacterium | reverse complement strand
TATCGCCTGAACACCCGCGCCTTCTTCCAAGTCAACCGCCACCTGCTCGGCACCATGATCCGCCTCGTCGACGAGCACGCGTCGCGCGTCGAGAACCGGCACAGCGCGGTCGATTTGTACGCGGGCGTCGGCTTCTTCACGCTGCCGATCGCGCAGCACTTTCATCGCGTGATCGCGGTCGAAGGCGCACCCGCGTCGGCGCGTTACGCGCGCATCAACGTGCCGCGACACGTGAAGGTCGTCGAGGCGCCGGTCGAGCGCGAGATCGCGCGGATGAAGCCCGCGGACTTTGTGTTTCTCGATCCGCCGCGTGCGGGCGCGCGACGCGAAGTCATCACGTGGATCGGCGAGCGGACGAAGGAAAAGATTGCGTATCTCTCGTGCGATCCCGTAACCTTCGCACGCGACGCAAGCCGGCTGATTGCGTTCGGCTGGCGTCTCTCCACGCTCGACCTCCTCGACCTCTTTCCGAATACCCATCACGTCGAGACGCTGTCCTCCTTCGAGCGTGCGTCATGAAGTTCCCGCTGCGTATCCACTGATCGGTTTAATCGCGGGACTGGCCGTCGGGCCGGTGCTCGTGAACCCCGTTGCGTTTGCGATCGGCGTCGCGTTGATCGCGATCGCGCGTCCGCGTCTCGCGGCAACGATCGTCTTCGTGATCGCGGGCATTGTGTTGTCGATTCGCGTCGCGCATCGCGCGCTCCCGTTCGTCGACGCGGACGTCTTCACGATCGTCGAGGCTCCGCTCGAACGCGACTGGGCACCGCGCGAGAACGCGTTCGTCCTGCGCGCGTCGCATTTCCGCGCGAACGGCGTCGACTACGACGAGCCGGTCGCGATCTACGTCCGGAGCAGGCCGCGCCAGATCGCGATGGAGCAGACGATTCGCGTCGAAGGCTTTCTGCGCGTCAGCGAGCGGGGCGAATACACGGTGAGCGTGAAGTCGCCGCTGCTCATGTCGTACGCGGGCACGCTGCGATGGTGGCAGCCGGCGGCGTGGAATCGCGCGCTCGAGAATCGCATCGAGCGCGAAGCCGACGCGCATCGCGACGAGGTCGCACTGGCCGAAGCGCTCGTGCTCGGGCGCGGCGAGCGGCTCTCGCGCGAGATGCGCGACAGCTTCCGCCGCGGCGGCACGTATCACCTGCTGGTCTTCTCCGGACTGCAGATCGCGTTCGCGGCCGGAATTCTCGCGGCGCTGCTGCGCTGGCTACATCGCCCGCGCGCGTCGGACTGGCTCCTGCTCGTCTTCGCGCTGCTCGCGCCGCCGTTCATCGGGCCCACTGCCTCGGTCGCGCGCGCGAGCAGCGGCATCGGGCTGTACGCGTTCTCGCGCATCCTCAAGCGGCCGACGTCCATCGAGAACCTGTGGTGCGTCGCCGCGCTCCTCCGCCTTCTCCTCGAGCCGCGCGATCTCGGCGACGCCGCGTTTCATCTGACGTACGCCGGTGCCGCGGCGCTGCTGTTCATCGGCAAGCACTTCCGCAAGTGGATCGGACACGTGATCGCCGCGGAGATCGTGATCACGCCGCTCACCCTCCATCACTTTCACCAATACGCCCTCGGCGGGTCGCTGCTGACGCTGCTCATCTCGCCGCTGATCTTCGCGATGCTGATCGTGTCGTCCCTGCTGATCGCGATGCCGTGCGAGCCGCTGTTCGCGATGCTGCGCGCACTGCACCGCGCATGCGTCTTCGCGAATGCGTACGGACTGTCGGGCGTGTTCGCGTCGCCGCCGCTGGCATCGCTGATCGTCGCAGCGGCGCTGTCGCTGCTCGCGTTGGCGGCACTGCGCGAGAAGCCGCGCGCGATCGCCATCGCGTTGGCGATGCTCATTCCCAGCGCCGCCGCGGTCATGAAGCACGTTGAAGCGCGCTACGTCGAAGCGCCGCGCGTGACCTTCCTCGACGTCGGCCAGGGCGATGCCATCGCCATCCGGTCGGGCACGCACACGATCCTCGTCGACGGCGGCCGCGACGACCGCATCCTCGCTCTTCTCGCCGATCGCGGCGTGCGCCGCATCGACACGATCGTGCTCACGCACGCGCATCCGGATCATTGCGGCGGACTGGCGTCCGTCATCGAGCGCTTCGACGTCGGCAGCGTGTGGCTCTCGCCGAGGCGCTTCCGCGGCGACTGCGCATCGCTCATGCTCGAAGCCTGCGCGACGACGCGTACGCCCATTCACCTCGCCCGCGATGGCGACCACCTCACCCTCGACAACATCACCATCGACGCGCTCATCACCGACCGCACCTTCCGGCGCGCCGCGGAAAACAACGCCTCGATCGTACTCCGCGTCACCGCCGGCGGCCGTCGTTTTCTCCTCACCGGCGACATCGAGCGCGAGGCCGAGCTCGACTTCGCCGATCGCGACCTCCGCGTCGACGTCCTCAAAGTCCCGCATCACGGCAGCCGAACGTCGACGTCGCAAACGCTCCTCGACCACGTCGCGCCGCGCTTCGCCGTCATCTCCTGCGGCCGCCGCAACCTCTTCGGACATCCGCACGCGGACGTCCTCGGCGCGCTCGGCGAACGGCGCATCCGCACGTGGCGCACCGACCGCGACGGCTCGATCGACGTCGACATCCGCGGAGGGAAGCTGTACGTCCGCGCGCGACTGGACTAGAGTGGAGGCACATCGCCATGTACGCAACGGTGCTCCGGCTCGGCCTCTGGACGTTGATTCTCGTGCTCGCGCTGTACGTGCTGGCCGCAACGTATCCCGATGAGCCGTTCGCCGAGCTCATCCCCGCGCCGATGCTGCAGCAGGCGCTGGTCGTCGCGGTCGTTCTCATCGTCGCCGGCATCGTCCTCCGCCTCCTCGGCGTCGGCGTGGCGGCCGTCAAGCCGCGCAATCGCTGCCGCGTCTGCCGCACCGAGATCCCGCACGGCGCGATCTACTGCCGCGCGCACCTGCGCACGATCCTGCAGGAAGAAGACGAGCGCACGCACCACACGCGCATCCGGTGAAGCTCGTCGTCATTGCCGGCCCGACAGGCTCCGGAAAATCCGAGCTGGCGCTGCGACTCGCGCAAACCGTGGGCGGCGAGATCGTGAACTACGACTCGGTGCAGATTTACCGCGGATTCGACATCGGCAGCGCCAAGCCTTCGCGCGAGCAGCGCGCGCTCGTGCCGCATCATCTCTTCGACATCGTCGATGCGGACGACGAGTTCAACGCCGCCGACTACGGCAAACTCGCGCGCGAAGTCTGCGACGACATTCACGCGCGCGGCAAACGCGCGATCCTCGCCGGCGGCACGTTCTTCTACCTGCGCGCGCTGCTCTCCGGATTCCCGGAAATGCCCGGCCGCGACGAAGAGTTGCGCGCGCGGATTCGCGCAGTCGCGGCGCGGCCGCGCGGCAGCGAGCGCCTGCATCGCTGGCTGTCGAAAATCGATCCGCGAAGTGGTAGAAAGATCGCGCCCGCCGACCGGCATCGCGTGGAGCGGGCGCTGGAGGTATGGATCCGCAGCGGCAGACCGATCTCGAGTTGGGAGCGCGACGACGCGAACGAGCTCCCATCGATCAAAATCGCCCTCGCTCCCGAGCGAGCGCGGCTCGGCGCCATCCTCGACGCGCGCGTCGACGCGATGTATCGCGACGGACTGGTCGACGAGACGCGGGCGCTGCTGGCGCGCTTTCCGGCCACCGCGCGCCCGTTCGGCACGATCGGGTACAAAGAGGCGGTGGCCGTTGTGAGCGGCGCGATGAGCGAAGCCGGCGCCATCGCCGAAACCCGGCGGCGCACGCGCGCGTACGCCAAGCGGCAGATGACATGGCTGCGCTCGGAGCGAAATGTGCAGTGGGTGGATGCGAACGACCGCAATCATGCGTATGAGTCCGCGCTGCGGCTCATCACAGAGGTAGAACGTTGACGAGAACGAAGATCGTATTGTTGCTCGCCGCGCTGATGCTCGCGGCCAGTTGTACGCCTCCGGCGCCGGCACCGGTCGTGACGCCGCAGGGCGAGGACCGCTATCTGATCGATCCGCGGATCGGCTTCGACACGCCGGTCTCGCCCGCGCTCACGCAGCAGTTCGAGACCGCGTGGCGATACGTGCTCGCCGGCAATGAGACCGAGGCGCGGAAGAAACTCGCGGAGATCTTGAAACGGGATCCGTCGTACGCGCCCGCGCAACTCGCGAGCGCGGTCTTCGACATTCACGCCGGACGTTTCGTCGAGGCGTCGACGACCGTCGCAGTGGCGCGGGAGCGCAACCCCGACTACCTAGCCGCGCGCGTGTACGAAGCGGAGATCGCGCTGCGCGACAACCAGACGCGCGCGGCGTACGACCTCTATCGGCAGGTGCTCGCGCAGCCGAATGCGCCCGCGACCGCGGGCGAGCGCATGAAGCAGCTCGAGGAAGCGCTCTTCAACGAGTTGTTCGCCGCCGCGCAAAGCGCGCCGGACACGGAATCGATTCGACTCCTGCGCGAGGCGCTGACGTTCCATCCGAGCGCGGCCGAGCCGCGCATCCAGCTCGCGCAGAAGCTCGTTGCGCAGCGGCAGTTCGATGAGGCGCGACGCGAGATCGATCCGCTGCTCAACACGATCGCTGATCGGCCCGAGATTCAGCAGATCCTCGCGGAGGTGGAAGTCGGACGCGGGCGCTATCAGGAAGCGATCGTGCGCTACGAGAGACTCGCGAAGCAGACGAAGGATCCGCATCACGAACAACGCCTGCAGGAGATCAAACGCGAGTGGCGCTCGGCGAACATGCCGCCGCACGTCCGCGCGGCGATGAGCAGCACCGCGGTCACGCGCGCCGAGTTGGCCACGTTGCTCTACTGGACCGTGCCCTCGGTGCGCTTCGCTCAGAACGTGGGCACGCCGATGATCGCCGTGGACATCGAAGACGTCGCTGGCCGCGAGGAAATCATCCGCGCCATCGCCCTCGGCCTCTTCGACGTCGATCCGGTCACGCGCCGCGTGAGCCCGCATCGCGTGGTCACGGCGTCGCGGTTGTCGTCGTTCCTTGCGCGCGTGCTGACGTCGCGCGGCGCCGCCTGCGCGCGCGGCTCGGCCGCAGTGCTGGGCGCGTGCGGCGTGAATGATCCGCTCGCGACATACGGACCGGACGCGCCAGTCACGGGAGCGGATGCGGTGGCGGCGCTGGAGCAGGTGGCGAAGCAGTTGTAGCTAGAACAGCGACAACCGCGGCACCTCATATCTCTCGCGCACGAGCCGCCGCAGCGTCGCGATCTCCGTCCGCGCCCGCGTCTTCTCCCCCGCGCCCGCGCTGAGCGCGCGCGCCTCGTCGCGCATCTCCGCGGCATCCGGCGCGTTCGCGAGGATCGCCGCGATCAGCTCTTCCTCGAGCTCGATCAAACGCTCCTCGATCGTCGGAATCGATCCTTTGAACTCGCGCACGCGCGCCGCGAACGCAGTCACGAACGGGTGCGCCGACGCATCGAGCGCAGACGCCAGCGCCTCGAGCAGCGGTCGCGGATCCTCTTCCGGCGCCTTCTCCTGTGCGCCGATCTGCAGCTCGCGGCGGTCGTCCCACAGCTCCTTCACCGCGTGCTTGCAGAAACTGAGACCGTTCACCTTGCGATCCTTCGCGTCGAACTTGTCGAACACCGACTCGATCGCCTCGAGCACGATCGGCAGCGGGATGCCGTCGTCGCTCCATTTCTTCATCAGCGCCCAGTCTTTTGCGTTCACGACGAATGGCGTGCCGCGCCGCCGCGCGAACAGCGCCTCGATCTCCGTAAAGTACTCCTGCGACACGATCGACACCGTACGATCAGCTACAATCACGCGTCAACCCACGGAGCCCTTTGCATGGAATCGGTCACGCCCCGAGCGGAAGTCACGGTCTACTCGCCGCTTTTCTCCCCATTTCGCCAGCCCCTGCAGGGGCCGAATGTGTCCATCGGCCGCGCGTCCGACTGCTCGATTCCCATCAAAGATCGTTACCTCTCCCGCAAACACGCGGAGATCATCGCCATTGACGGCGCGTGGGTGCTCAAGGACCTCGGCAGTGCGAACGGCACGTATCTGAACGGCGCGCGCGTCGAGCACGATCAGCTCCTCAAGACCGGCGACCGCATCCGCCTCGGCGACACCGAGATCGTCTTCGAGACCGCCGAGCGCAGCACCGATCGCTTCATCGCCGTCGCGACGGATTCCGCCGCGAGTCCCACGATCGCGATCCCCGTCACCGACATCTCCGATCGGCCCGAGGCGCAGGACGTGGCGCGGTTGCAGACGTTGACGCTGCTCGCGCGCGAGCTCATCGAAGATCGTCCGATGGCGGAGCTCTTCGGCTTCATCGTCGATCGCGTGATGGAGCACCTCCATCCCTCGCGTGCCGCGATCGCGCTCCTCGGACCCGACGGCCGCTCCTTCGCGAAAGTCGAAGTGCGGCGTCAGGACAAGAGCGACTCGAGCGAGCTCACGATCAGCCACACGCTGCTCTCGGAGATCGTCGAAGAGAAGAAGGCGCTCGCGTTCGTCGACGTGAGCGTCGACGAGAAGCTCGCGCGCGCGCAGTCGATCATCATGCAGGGCATCCACTCGATCCTGTGCACGCCGCTGATGATCGGCACGTCCGTCGTCGGCGTGTTGTACGTCGACTATCTGTTCACGCAGCGGGCGATCTCCGAGGATGACGTGAGGCTCGTGGCGCAGATCGGAAGGTTCGCCGCGATCAAGCTCGAGACGACGCGGCTGCGCGAGGAAGCGATCCAGAAGCGGATCATGGACGAGGAGCTGAAGACCGCGTCGAACATCCAGCGGCGACTGCTGCCGCCCGCGCCGTCCGGCATCGCGGGCTACACGTTCATCGGCAGGAATCAGCCGTGCCGCACGGTGAGCGGCGACTACTACGACTTCGTCGTGCGGCCCGATGGCCGCGTGTACTTCGTCATCGGCGACGTGAGTGGCAAGGGCGTGACCGCGGGACTGATGATGGCAGGACTCCAAGTCGCGTTCCGCATCTTCTCGAAGACGGATCCCGATCCGTCGACGCTCGTGACGCAGCTCAATCTCTCGCTGAAGGAAAATCTGCCGCAGTCGAAGTTCGTGACGCTGTTCATGGGCCGCCTCGACACGAAGACCGGCGTCGTGGAGTACGTGAACGCGGGACACACGCCGCCGCTCTGGCTGAACAAGCGCGAGGCGGTGGAGCTGACGGAGAGCGACCTGCTCCTCGGCGTGGTGTCGCGCGCGGAGTTCGTGAATCGCAAACTGCAACTCGAGCCCGGCGACTCGCTGATCCTCTTCACGGACGGCGTGACCGAGGCGCGCAACGCGGAAGGCGCCGACCTCGGCTCGAACATCATCGGCAACGCCCTCCTCAACCTGCACGGCGCACCCGCGGAGGCGATCGCATCCGCGGTGAACGCGACGGTACTCGAGCACGTCGGCGACGCGGAGAATTTGGACGATGACGTCACGCTGCTCGTGGTGAGCCGGGCGTTGTAGACCAATCACAACCGAAAGAGCGAAATATCGTGCCGCGTCTCCCCCTCAAGGCTGAGGTCCGCGAGGATCTCGCCGACGACGCTGCAGAACTTGAAACCGTGTCCCGAGAAGCCGGCGGCGACGGACACGTTCTCCGCGAGACGCTGGATGCGAAAGTGCTCGTCCGCGGTGTTCGTGAAGAGGCAGGTCTTCATCTGCAGCGTCGGGCCGTCGGCTCGTGGGAAGTAGCGGCGGACCGCGATGCGCAGCGTCTCTTCGTCATCCTCGGAGACCGAGCGGTTCATCGCGTCGGGATCGACCTGCTCGCGGCGGTGATGGTACTTGCCGATCTTGAAGCCGGCGTGCTCGTGATCGGGGAAGCCGTAGAAGCTGCCTTCGTCCACATGGATGTAGAAGACAGGGAAGACCTCGGGCTGAAACAGCGCAGGTTCAAGAGGCCGCGTCCAGAGCACGACTTGCCGCTCCGGCGATAATACGGGCGCGAGCTCGCGCAGCAGCTTGCCCGTCCACGCGCCCGCGGTGAAGACGAGATGTCGCGCGCGATACGTGTCGCGCGTCGTGCGCACGCGCACGGAATCGCCGTCCGCATCCCAGTCGATGATCTCCTCGTTCGCGTGCACCTCCGCGTCCATCGCGCGTGCGCGCTCGACATGCGCAACGATGCAGCGCTCCGGCGCGAGAATCCCGCCGTCCGGCTGATAGACCGCGACCACACTCTCCGGCAACTGATATCCCGGAAATCGATTCGCGAGCGCGGCGGCGCTCATCGTCTCGCACGACAAATCGAACTCGCGACACACCTGCATCACGCCGCGCATCGAGCGACTGTCCTCCGGACCCGCATCGATGCTGCCCGTCGTCAGCAGCAGTTGCGCATTCGCCTCGCGCTCCAGTTCACGCCACAGCGCATACGAGCGGCGCAGCAGCGGGATGTACTTCGCGTCTTCCCAGTAGGCGAGTCGGATGATGCGCGACAGACCGTGCGACGAGCCGAGCTCGTTCGGAATCGCGAAGCGTTCGAGGCCGAGCACCTTCGAGCCGCGTCGCGCGAGGTGATACACGGCAGCACTGCCCATTCCGCCGACGCCGGCCACGATCACGTCGAACATCGCGCCTACAAGTGTGCGCCGAATCGGTACTCGTGCTTCAGTTCCTGCGTCCCCGGCCTGTACACGCGGTCCTGCACCAGCTGCACGAGACGCAGGTACGGCTTCGCCTTCTCCGCGTCCTCGACGGTGCAGAGATCGAGCTCCGTCGGCCGGTTCGCGAAGATGATGATCCGCTTCGCGCCGTTCGCATCTTCGAGCAGCGCGAACGCAAGCGAGCGCACGATCCGCGACGACCACTTCAGCTTCACCTTCGCGAGCAGCCATCGCGGAAGGCGTCGCATGAAACGCGAATAGCAGCGGAGCGCGAGCCGCTCGTCGAGCGTCATCTTGCCGAGGATCTGGAAGAGGTCGTCCGGAGAGAGGAAGCCGAGCGCGGCGTCGAATTCCTCGTGCTGCCGGACGAGCGCCTTCGCGTAGTACTCGTCCTGATACGACGCGTGCGCGTCGCGGAACTGCTCGTTCGAGAAGAACAGCAACACGCGCTGATGACGAAACGCGGGATCGATCAGGCGTTGCGCGACGATACGCGCGAGATAGACCTGCACCGCGGGATCGAACCATTCGCGGAGCGGCGTCGGCGCGATTCCAAAATACGAACGCGCGCCGGGCAGCACGTCGTCGAGGACAGACAGATTCGCGATGCGCAGTTGCGACTCGTGCCGCACGACCAGCACGACCACCACGATGAACACGAAATAGATCGCCGCGAGATCCGGCAGGCGCTCCGCGAGCAGATAGCGCAGCAACTGACGCGTGTTGTGCACGTCGCCGTGCGCGTAGCCGAGGATTCCGGCGACGACGATGCTGACGGCGAGCGGCAGCAGGAGATGCAGCGACGAGCTCGCGCGGAGAACACGCCAGAAGAATCGAAGCATCCCTCAAGGAGAGGCGATGGCGAGGCGAATCCCTACCTTGACGCGAGCCCTAACGGTTACTCCAACCCTTCGGCGCGCAGCCACTCCTCGATCGCCCGGTTCGCCTGATCGTTCTTGAAGTTGAAGAACTTTCTCTCGATCGGCCGATCCTCGGACAGCACGCGGCGGAACTCCATCGCGTCCTCGACGACATCACCGAGCTGCGGATGCTTCTCCGCGAACAGCCGGCGATCCTCCGCCTCGCTCTCGGGTGTGCGAGTGGGGATGCGGCGGAAGCGATCGGCATCGCCGGGAGGCTCGGCATCGAGAGGCACGTCGATGATGTCGCCCGTCTCGACGTCGAGGTAGTGCGCGAGGGCGACGCCGAGGTAGGCGACTTGCAGACCGTCGAGATCGAGCATTCGACCGATGATATCTTCCAAACCGATCATGAGCCCTGACAGGCTCGAGGCGAGTCTCGAGATCGACCGGCAGGCGGCGCTCGACATCGTTCGCATCATCCAGGAGCAGGACGCGCTCATCGCCGACGCGGTGGCCATGCAGGCGCCGCGCATCGCGCACGCCATCGATGAGATCGCCGAGCGACTGCGCCACGGCGGCAGACTCTTCTACGCCGGCGCCGGCACCAGCGGCCGCATCGCCATGCTCGACGCGTCCGAGCTCCCGCCGACGTACGGGATCGATCCATCGATGGTGCGCGTCCTCATGGCCGGCGGCGAGCGCGCCTTCTTCGCCGCGGCCGAAGGCGCGGAGGACGATGAAGACGCCGCGATCGAAGCCGTGAATGCCGAAGTGAAAGCGGATGATGCGCTCGTCGGAATCGCGGCGTCGGGCACCACGCCCTACACGGTCGCCGCCGTCCGCAAAGCCAACCTCCTCGGCGCGCTCACCGTCGCCGTCACCTCCGTGCCCGGCTCGCCGCTCGCGCAGCATTGCGACATCCCGATCGTCATCGAGACCGGACCGGAAGTCATCATGGGCTCCTCGCGCATGAAGAGCGGCACGGCGCAGAAGCTCGTCCTCAACCAGCTCTCCACAGGCGTCATGATCCGCCTCGGCCGCGTCTACTCGAACCTCATGATCGAGATGCCGGCCACGAACGAGAAGCTGCGCGCGCGCGCCGTGCGCATGGTCGAGCTCGCGGCGGGCGTGCCGCGTCCGATCGCCGCGCAGGCCATTCGCGCCGCGGACGGCAACGTGAAACTCGCCTGCGTCATCGCGAACAAGAACGTGAATGCGGACGATGCGCGCGCGCTCCTCGAAACGAAAACCCTGCGCGAGGTGCTGGAGTCGTGAGCCGTCTCGAGCGACTGATGCACGTCGCCACCAAATACTCGCGGCGGATCATCGGCATCATGTCCGGCACCTCGCTCGACGCCATCGACGTGGCGATGGTGCGCATCCAGAAGCACGGCCTCACCGCGCAGGTGCGGCTCGAGCACTTCCGCAGCTTTCCGTATCCACCGAAAATTCGAGCAGTCGTGCGCGAGCTGTTCGATCCGAAGAAAGCGCGCATCGATGACATCTGCCGCTACGACTTCATCCTCGGCGAAGTCTTCGCGGCCGCGGTGCTGCGCCTCCTGCGCGAGACCAACATCAAGCCGGACAGCGTCGATCTCATCGCCAGCGCGGGGCAGACCGTGTGGCACGATCCGGAGATGAGCATGGTGCAGGCGGACGTCGAATGGATCGACGAGCCCATCACGACGCGCGCGACGTTCGCCATCGGCCAGAGCGCCGTCATCGCCGAACGCACGGGCATCATCACCGTCGGCGACTTGCGCGTGCGCGACGTCGCGGCCGGCGGACAAGGCGCGCCGCTCGTGCCGTACTTCGATTGGGTGCTCCTGCGCCACAAGTCGCGCGGCCGCGCGATCCAGAACATCGGCGGCATCGGCAACGTCACGTACATCCCGCCGAAGGCGAAGTGGGAAGACGTGATCGCTTTCGACACCGGACCGGGCAACATGATCATCGACGAGCTGGCGTGGATCGCGACCAACGGCCGGCAGACCTACGACGTCGACGGCATCCTCGGCGCGCGCGGCAAAGTGCGCGAGGACTTGCTGGAGAAGTGGATGAGCGATCCGTACTTTGCGAAGTCGCCGCCGAAGACGACCGGACGCGAATTGTTCGGCGCGCAGTTCGCGCGGCGCATCGTCAGCGAGGCGCGCGACGCGAACATCCACGACCTCATCGCCACCGCCACCGCGCTCACGGCGGAGAGCATCGCCCGCGCGTATCGCGACTTCATCCATCCGCGCGGACCGGTGCACGAAGTCCTGCTTGCCGGCGGCGGCGCGAAGAATCCGACGCTCGTCGAGATGCTGAAGCAACGCATGCCGAAGCAGAAGCTGCTGATCTACAAAGCGAGCGAGGCGAAGGAAGCGATGGCGATGGCGATGATCGCGAACGACTCGGTGGTCGGACTGATCACGAACGTCGGCGGTGCGACGGGTGGGCGGCCGACGGTGCTGGGGAAGATTTGTCTGTGAAATTGCACGGCCGTGCCTTTGTCGATGGTGCCTTGCGCGAGGACATCCTC